>CAIXOY010000659.1 GCA_903921135.1 uncultured Gammaproteobacteria bacterium | reverse complement strand
GTCTTGAATCGCAGCAGCAACTCCCGCACCGGCCAGTCATAGCGGAACGCGCAGAAGGCACCGCTCACGAGGGGCGGATCCTGCAGGCAATGCCCGCAGATCGCGCCTGCCGCGAGGGGCATGGCGCAGCCCGTGCAGGCGGGGCCGTTCAGGGGCAGGTCCGCGATGCAGCCCTCGCAAGCGTCCAAGCCGTCGCTGGCAGCCGCGCCGCAGAGCAGGCAATTGGCGGGAAACAGTCGGTCGATGAGGCGGGGCTTGTAAACCACAGGAGTCCTTTCCGGTTGACAACGGGCCATGGCGCTGCCGAGACTCCGCCCGGCTCGCCCACCATAGGACGTTCGCGATGAATCAGGCAACCGCCCCCCTCCCGCTGCGCCACGACTGGAGCCGCAGCGAGGCCGAAGCGCTCTTCGCGCTGCCTTTCGCCGATCTCATGTTCCGCGCCCAGACCGTGCACCGCCGCTTCTTCGACCCGAACGAGGTGCAGGTCAGCACGCTGCTCTCGATCAAGACCGGCACCTGCCCCGAAGACTGCAAGTACTGCCCGCAAAGCGTGCGCTACGACACCGGGCTCGAGGCCGAGCAGCTGATGGAAGTCGAGCGAGTGCTTGAGTCCGCCCGCGCCGCGCGCGAGACGGGCTCCACCCGTTTCTGCATGGGCGCGGCCTGGCGCTCGCCCAAGGACCGGGACCTCGGCGTGATCACCGCCATGGTGCGGGGCGTCAAGGAACTCGGCATGGAGACCTGCATGACGCTCGGCATGCTCGAGCCCCATCAGGCGCAGGCGCTTGCCGAGGCCGGGCTCGATTACTACAACCACAACATCGACACCTCGCCCGAGTTCTACGGCGAGGTCATCACCACCCGCACCTTCCAGCAACGCCTCGACACCCTTGCCAATGTGCGCGAGGCCGGGATCAAGGTCTGTTGCGGCGGCATCGTTGGCATGGGCGAGGAGCGCAACGACCGCGTGGGCATGCTGCTCACGCTGGCGAACCTCCCGGAGCATCCCGAGAGCGTGCCGATCAACCTGCTGGTGCGTGTAGAAGGCACGCCGCTGGCGGAGCAGGAAGATCTGGATCCTTTCGAATTCGTGCGCACCATCGCGGTGGCGCGCATCCTGATGCCCGCCTCCCATGTGCGGCTCTCCGCCGGTCGGGAGTCGATGTCGGACGAGCTGCAGTCGCTCACCTTCCTGGCGGGTGCGAACTCGATCTTCTACGGCGAGCGCCTGCTCACCACGCCGAACCCCGCCTGCTCGCGCGATACGGGTCTGTTCCGTCGCCTCGGTATTCGCCCGGCCGCGCTGGCCGTGCAGGAAGACGACACGGGCGCTGCGGCTCCGACGCGTGCGCCCGCCGCCGATAACGCGCTCTTCTACGACGCCACGCGCGCCTGAGGCATCGGCGTTGCGCGGCGGATTCGCGGCGTTGCCCGCGGCGCTGGACGCGCGTCGCGCCGAAGGGCTCTATCGCACACGCAGCGTGCTCGGCTCCGCGCAGGGCCCGCGTGTGTGCGTCGGCGGCGCGGAACTTTTGTCTTTCTGCAGCAACGATTACCTCGGCCTTGCCAACGACCCGCGCGTGGTGGCGGCGTTCCAGATGGGTGCCGCGCGTTGGGGTGTGGGCAGCGGCGCCTCGCATCTGGTGAGCGGCCACATGGCCGTGCACCACGCGCTGGAAGAGGCGTTGGCCGAGTTCACGGGGCGCGAGCGGGCGCTGCTCTTTTCCAGCGGATACGCGGCCAATCTGGGCGTGGC
>CAIXOY010000658.1 GCA_903921135.1 uncultured Gammaproteobacteria bacterium | reverse complement strand
CATGGGCGAGGTCCATTTCTGGACGGGGCGGCGGCCGTTCAGCTGCGAGAGGAGGTAGTACTTGCCGACAGGGTCGAGCTTGCCCACGAGTTGGCGGAGCTCGACTGTGCTCCTGCCGAAAAACCTGCTGAGGATGCTCATGGGATTACTGCGCGTTGGTTCAGCCGCTGGTCCGGGCTCCCTCCACGGACACTGCCGCAACGAGCTTGATCTGCCTGTCTTGCCGGAATGTGTCAGGGCGGTGACGGCTCGTCGGTGCCAACGGATGACGTGTGGCTTCGGTGTTATTCTCCGGTCCACAGTCCGGGGGATCGGGGAGAGCCGCATTGGGCCCGCAGAATGAGGCTGAGCGCGTCACGCGCTCTGCGCTGTTTCTTCTCGTGCTGGCAGTGTTCCTGCTCATTCCGTTGCGCATCATCGCCTATGGCTACATGCCTCCGGACGATGCACTCCGTCACGCGGCTTTCGCCATGGTGGATCGCACGTGGGGCGATATCCTCCTGCTCGACCCGGCCTTTCCCGCAGGGATGGATCCGCACGCCGGCTGGCACGCCACCCTTCGTGCGGTTCACGAGGCAACCGGATGGGAGCAGGGCAGGCTGGTGTCCTGCGCGGTTGTGCTCGCGTTCTGGGTTTTCGCATTTTCCGGTGCGGTGGCCTCCGGAAACCCGCCGGCGTGGTTCCTCGCGTGTGCGCTGATGTCGGCGCTGGAACCGATGCTTCTGGGGAAGCTCTACCTCGGGCGGCCGCTGTTCTTCAGCATGAGCGCGGTGAGTGTGCTGCTTTTCCTGTGGACGCGCCGCCAGCCGCTGCGCGTGTACACGGAGTTCGGTGTGAGCTTCCTGATGCTGGCGATCGCCATCTCCATGCACCCGACCTCGTGGTACCTGTGGGCGATGCTCGTGCCGCCGCTCGTGGTATGCCGGAAGTGGCGGTCGCTGATGTCTTTCTTGACGGCATGGATGCTGGCCGTAGCGGCGGCGGCCGCTCTGAACGGTGGGTACAACACCGTTCAACTTCCCGTCGATATCCTGCGTCGCGCCCTGCTGCAGGACGGTACGCTGGGCCCGAATCTGGTTTCGGAATTCCAGCCTACCGGCGGCCCGGTGCTCGGCCTGCTCGTGGTGGGCGCCACGCTGCTTGCCCGGAAGACGGGCGGTGCCGACCTGCGGGAGCAGTTTTTCAAGGTCGATTTGGCGCTCCTGGTGATTGCCTGGGTGATGGGGCTGTTCGTGGGGAGATTCTGGGTCGAGTGGGGTTTGCCCGCGATGGCCGTGTGGTTCGCGCGCCAGTTCGGCGAGGGCCTCGGTATCACGCTGGCGGGCTTCAGGCGCTGGACCGACACGGCGCTGGTGTTTGGCGTGGCGGCAGCGGCGTTGTATCTGGGTCAGACGGCGGACGTCGGGGGGCGCTACACCAATTCCTTGCGCGATCCGCTGCTCTTCGCGCCGGTGGAAGACTTCGCACCGGAATTGCCCGAGGCAGGCGGTGTGCTCTACTCGACGGACATGCGTACCTTCTACACGATCTTCCACCGCATACCTGATCTGCGCTTCCGTTTCGCGACCGGCATGGAACCGGGTCTGATGCCCCCGGAAGACCTGAAAGTCCTGCGTGCCATACAGACCACCGGCCTCGTGCGGGACTACAAACCCTGGTTCGACCGGATGACGCCGAAAGACCGCGTGCTGCTGCGGTGGCCATCGAAACCAGCATGGCCGGGGATGGAGTTCCGGGAGTTCTACGGCGCATGGATGGGGCGCACGGCGGCGTCATGAGCGTCGAATACAGTGGGGCGGGTGTCCTCGAGCTCATGGCCTCTGCGAAGAACTACAACCGCTTCCTGGCCGATCTGGTGGAGACTGCACTTCGCGGCTCGCAGACCTGCGTGGATTTCGGCGCGGGTGACGGCACGATGACACGGCTGGTTGCGGAGCGTGGCTTGCGGCCGGCGTGCGTCGAGCAGGATGCGGGCTTCCGGGAACGGCTGCGCGCGGGCGGTTTCGATGCGCGTGCCGCATTGACGGATTTTGCCCCCGGAAGCATCGAGGGCGCGTACTCGCTGAACGTGCTGGAGCATATCGAAGACGATCTGGGCGCTTTGCGCGCGCTCCGTGCCGCGATGGCCCCGGGAGGGCGAGTGCTGATCTACGTGCCCGCCTTCCCCGTGCTGTTTTCCGCGATGGACCGTCTGGTCGGGCATGTGCGACGCTATCGCCGCGCGGAACTCGCAACCAAGCTGACGGCGGCAGGCTTTGTGGTGGAGCGTATCGCGCACGCCGACAGTCTCGGGTTTTTTGCGGCGCTGGCCTTCCGTCTGCTCGCGCGCGGTGACGGCCAGCCCGGCGAGAGCTCCATCGTCCTGTACGACAGACTCGCCTTTCCCCTCAGCCGGCTGCTCGATCGCGTGACCGGCGGGCTGATCGGCAAGAATCTGTTCGCCGTTGCCAGGGTGCCGTCGTGATCACTGGCCTGGTCGTAGCTGTATCTGAAATCGGGAGTAGACCGATGAGACATGTGGCGACACTGATGCTGACCGTGCTCCTGCTCGGTGCCTGTGGTCAGAAAAGCGAGGACGTGGAGTACGCGCCCGAGCAAGCCGCAGGCTGGCAGAGTTTTGGTGGTGCGCCGGGTGGCGGCCATTACTCGCCCGCAGGGCAGATCACGCCGCAGAACGTGCACGCCCTCAGCCGCGCATGGGAATGGCGCTCCGGTCATGCGCGTCAACCCGGCCCCGGCATGCTCGGTGGCTACGCGGTGCCCATGCTGCCCGGCAGCAGCTGGCAGATGACGCCGCTTGTGGTGGGCGACACGCTGTTCGGTTGTACCGCCTTCGGCGATATCTTCGCGCTGGATGCCAGCACGGGCACGCAGCGCTGGCGTGCGGCGACGGGCGTGGATCCCGGATCAGAGGTGATGATCAACTGCCGGGGCGTGAGCTACTGGGCGGGAGCTCAGCCCGGCACGTGCGCAAAACGTATCCTCGCCGGCACGCCGGATGCCCGCCTGATCGCGCTGGATGCAGACACCGGAGAGGCCTGCCCTGATTTCGGCACGAGCGGCACGGTCGATCTCAAGGAAGGCCTGGGCAAGGTGCTGGAGCACGAGTACTCGCTGCCTTCGCCGCCAGCGATTCTCGGCAACCTCGCGATCATCGGCTCGTGGGTGCTGGATCGCTCCAGCGTGGGCGTGCCGAGCGGTGTGGTGCGCGCCTACGATGTGCGCAGCGGAAAGCTCGCGTGGTACTGGGATGCGCTTGCGCCCGGGCAGCTGCCGCAGACCGACGCCGACGGCAAACCCCGTTTCCGTCCGGGCACCACGAATGTCTGGTCGATCATGTCTGTTGATGCAGAGCGCAACCTTGTGTTCCTGCCCACCGGCAATACCGCCACCGATTTCTACGGTGCCGACAGGGACGGTGCTGATTACTGGTCTGCCGCTGTGGTGGCGCTGGACGGCAGCACGGGAGCGGTGAAATGGCGCTTCCAGACCGTGCACCACGATCTCTGGGATTTCGATACGCCCGCCCAACCCACTCTCTTCGAGATGCAGCGCGACGGCAAAACCATCCCCGCGCTCGCGCAGCCCACCAAGATGGGCCATCTCTTCATCCTCAACCGTGAAACGGGCGAGCCCCTGTTCCCCGTGGAGGAGCGGCCGGTGCCGCAGCGTGGCGCGGTTCCGGAGGAAGTGCTCTCGCCCACACAGCCATTCCCTGTGAAACCCGAACCTCTGGTGAAGGCGGGCTTGCGCCCGGAAGATGCTTGGGGGCTCACCTTCTGGGACCGCGGTGCGTGTCGCAAGGAAATCGAGAGCCTTCTGAGCGACGGTATCTTCACGCCGCCCTCGGTGCAGGGTTCGGTGATGTATCCGGGCGATATGGGCGGCAACAACTGGGGCACACCCGCGATCGATCCGGTGCGCGGGCTTATCGTGCTGAACTCGCTCAACATGGCGCAGAAAGTGCGGCTCATCCCGCGCGAGCAATGTGAGCTTGGCAAGGATCCGCGCACGTCGGCGCAGGCGGGCACGCCGTACTGCGTGCAGGTGCATCCGCTGCTCTCGCCGCTCGGTGCGCCTTGCGTCGCGCCACCGTGGAGCACGCTGGTGGCGATCGACATGCACACCGGTGACCGGCGGTGGGAAGTGCCACTGGGTAATCTGGAAGGTCTCGCGCCCTGGCCGATCTCGCGCATGAAAGGCGCGCCCAGTGTGGGCGGGCCGAGCGTGAGCGCGGGCGGTCTCACCTTCATTGCCGCCACCTCGGACGCCTACATCCGCGCCTTCGATACAGCGACCGGAGAGGAGCTGTGGAAAGCGGAGCTGCCCACCGGCGGCCACGCCGTGCCTGCCATCTACACCGCGCCGCAGGACGGCCGGCAATACGTGGTGATCGCGGCGGGCGGGCATTGGGGCATTCCGGAGCGTCCGACGGGGGATCACCTCATTGCCTTTGCCCTGCCGCCACAGCGCTGAATCACACGAGGACAACTCTGATGAACCACGCCCTCGGCTCCGCACTTTCCACGCTGCCGTTCAGCTGGTACATGGACCCCGCGCACCACGCGCAAGAGCTGGAACGCATCTGGTATCGCGACTGGATCTACGCCGGCCGGGCGAGCCTCTGGCTGCGCGAGGGCGATTACCGCGTATTCACGATCGGTACCCGCCGCGTCGTTGTGCTGAGGGACGCGCAGGGTTCGCTGCAAGCCTTTCTCGACAGTTGCCGTCATCGCGGCTCCGCGCTCTGCACGGCGGAGGCGGGGCGTTTTGCCACTGGCCGCATCACCTGCCCGTACCACCAGTGGTCCTACGGGCTCGATGGTGCGTTGATCTCTACACCGCGGCGCCCGGAGCTCGCGGGTTTCGATCCGGCCGATCACGGCCTGCAGCGCGTGGCGCTCGCCTGCTGGGGCGGTTTCGTGTTCCTGAACCTCGATCCTGCCGCGGGGCACAGTCTGGATGCTGCCTTCGCCGTGGAGATGTCCGGCGTGTCGAGCTGGCCGCTCGATGCGCTGCATAGCGCGCACCGTGAGTCACACGTGCGCGCTTTCAACTGGAAGGTCTTCTGGGACAACTATCTCGAGTGCGTGCACTGCCCCGGCGTGCATCCTCAGCTCTGCGATCTGATACCCGTTTACGGCACGGGCCAGCTGCGGCTGGACGATGCAGCGGGTGTTCAGGGCAGTGCGGCCGACGTGGAGCCGCGTTTGCGTGAAGGCGCGCGCAGCTGGACGCCCGATGGGCAGTGCCGGCTGCCCGAATTCGCAGATCTCGATCCGCATGCGATCGCGCCGGGTATGCGTTTCGCGACCTTCGTGCCGTCGGTGTTCATGGTGGCGCACCGGGACTATGTGCGGACGGTGAGCGTGCGGCCGATCGATGTCGCGCACACCGAGGTCAGCATCGAGTGGTTGGTGCACCCGGATGCGGACCCGGCGGCGATCGACATGGCGCACCTGACGGACGTGGGGCGCACGGTGGTGCTGGAAGACGCCCGTGTGAGCGAGTTCGCGCAGCGTGGCATGGCCGCGCGCCCGGATGGTGCCGGGGTGCTGATGCCGCAGGAATACGACGTGCGCGCCTTCCAGCAGTGGGTGGCGGCGCGGATGCGCGGCGATGCGCTTGCTGCCCCTGTATGGGAGGGCGATGTGCGGGTCGAGGCTGGCTGAGCTGGCCATGCCCGCGTCCCGGTCTCAGCCTTGAGGCCCGTCCTGCGTGAGTTCCGGCGCAAGGGCGTCAATCGCCTGATAGTGGCTCAGAAACACCTGCCCGCTCAGCTGGCGGATGAAATCCGTGTTCTTCAGCCGGTCCATCACCGGCCCCTTCACCTCGCTCAGATGCAGCCGTATGCCGGCCTCGCGCAGCCGGTGCTCGATGGCTTCCAGGCTCTCCAGCGCGCTCGCATCGATGCTGTTCACGGCCGAGCACATCAGCACCAGGTGCTCGAGTTGCGGATGGGCTGACACCGCCGCGTTGATGCAGTCCTCCAGGCTGCGCGCGTTGGCGAAGTACAGGCTTTCATCCACGCGCAGGCCCAGCAGTCGCGGGCTGGTGAGCACCGGGTGACGCAACACGTTGCGGAAGTGCTCCGTGCCTGCAACCAGCCCCACCTCGGCGATGTGGGGCCTGCTGGAGCGATACAGGAACAGCGCGAGTGACACGCCGACCCCGGTGATCAGCCCCGCCTCGACACCGAGCGACAACGTCGCAAACACGGTGCTCACCATCGCGGCGAAGTCGGTGCGCGAGTAGGCCCACGTCCGGACGAACAATCCGGTATCCACCAGCGACAGCACGGCAACGATGATCGCCGCCGCGAGCGTCACCTGCGGCAGGAAATGCAGTGCGGGTGTGAGCAGCAGTGACGCGAGCGCAATGCCTGCTGCGGTGAACATGCCGGCCGCAGGCGTCTGCGCACCGGCATCGAAATTCACGACGGAGCGCGCGAATCCGCCCGTCACCGGCAGCCCCGCCGTGAACGCGGCCGAGAGATTGCTCGCGCCGAGTGCGATCAGTTCCTGGTCGGGTTCGATGCGCTCGCGCCTGCGTGCGGCCAGCGTCTGGCCCACCGATACCGATTCCACGAAGCCCACCACGCTGATCAGCATCGCCGGCACCA
This sequence comes from uncultured Gammaproteobacteria bacterium, assembly GCA_903921135.1. GTDB lineage: Bacteria > Pseudomonadota > Gammaproteobacteria > Pseudomonadales > UBA5518 > UBA5518. The sequence continues at coordinate 1,215 of CAIXOY010000658.1, read as the reverse complement.
GCAGCGCCTGCAGCAGCGCAGGATCCAGCGAGGGCAATGTGAAAGGCGGCAGACCCTGCGGCACATCTCCCACGATCTTCAGGCCGTCCGCGTGCCAGCCGAAGTACCAGGTGGCGACGGTGGTGGCCACGATGGCCAGCACCGGTGTGGCCTTGACCATCACGTCTGCAGCGCGTGCGCTGGCGCCGTGCCGCACGAGCAGCGGCTTCAGTGCCTTGCGCCCCCACCAGAGGAAGCCTGCCGTTCCCAGGCCGACCGCCGCGCTCAGCAGTTGGGTCTGCGGCAGATGCGTCAGCAGCAGGAGCACTGTTCCGAAAAACGAATGCGCGCTGCCATCGATGCCGAGGATGGTTTTCAGCTGACCGGCGGCGATCAGCAACGCGGACGCCGAGATGAAACCCGAGATCACCGGATGGCTGAGGAAATTGGCCAGGAAGCCGAGCCTCAACACACCCATCAGCAGCAGCACCAGCCCCGAGAGCAGCGCCAGCGTTATGGCGGCACTCCAGTACGCGGCGCTGCCGCTGGCCGCCAGGTCGCCGATTGCCGTGGCAGTCATCAGCGAGACCACCGCCACCGGGCCTACCGCCAGCACGCGGCTGCTGCCGAGAACGCCATAGACCAGCAAGGGCGCGATGCTCGCGTAGAGCCCTGCTTCAGGCGGGAGGCCGGCGAGCATCGCGTAGGCGAGGCTCTGCGGGATCAGCATGATCGTGACGATCACGGCGGCGAGGAGATCTGCCGAGAGGGTGGCGCGCGTGTAGTGGCGGCCCCACTCAAGGAAAGGCAACTGCCGTTTCTTCACGGCTGTCTCGGTGCTGCTCACGCCTGATGTCCCGCGTCGCGGAGGACGTGACCATACCACTTCAGCGGGCGAGGCCGCGCAAGGCCTGTGCGGCCCGCGCGTGTCGCGGCCGATCGATGCGCCCCTCTGCCCCGCTGCGGATCATCCGGCGGATCGCCAGCCCGACCACGAAGCGGCCTTCATTGTGCGCCGCATCCGGGCTTGCGCAGCCAGCCGCCGCGGGGGCATTCTCCCGCAGGAATTGCCAGTCGCCGGTCCGGATCCATTCGATGAGCATCCTCAGCAGGTTTTTCGGCAGGAGCACAGTCGAGCTCCGCCAACTCGTGGGCAAGCTCGACCCTGTCGGCAAGTACTACCTCCTCTCGCAGCTGAACGGCCGCCGCCCCGTCCAGAAATGGACCTCGCCCATG
>CAIXOY010000657.1 GCA_903921135.1 uncultured Gammaproteobacteria bacterium | reverse complement strand
GCCGCGGCGCCGAGCGGCAGCAGGATCAGCGACCACGCGAACGCGGCATCCCGCAGCGCCCGCCAGCGGCCCTGCCAGAGCAGCGCGAGCGGCAGCACCACGCCGAAGGCAAGTGCCTCCGGTTTGAACGCTGCAGCCAGCAGTACGCACACGGCCCATCCCGCCAGGCGGTGGCGGCCGCCCGCGCGGACGAAGCGAAGGAAGAACACCAGTGCCGTCAGCAGCAGGCACCAGTAGCCCAGATCACGGATCACGAAGGCGAAGTAGTTGTTGATCTTCGGGTGTGCGAGCAGCAGAGCGGCCGCCCACGGCACCACCGAGGCATCGTCGTACAAGGTGCGGCAGAGCAGCAGGAAGGCCGCCACCATCCCGAGCACGCAGCTCGCGTTCAGCACGTGAGCGGAGGCCACGAAACCCAGCCCCGTGATGCCGTGGATCACCGCGATCATGCCGGAGTAGAGCGGGCGGTCGAAGAGATCGAAACCCGCGGCGAGCCCGCCCTCGCTGATGCGCTCTGCGAGCATCAGGTAGAGCACGCCGTCTTCGTTGGGCAGGGGGCTGCGCAGGTTGGCGAACACGAACATCGCGAGGCCAGCCGCCCCGTAGAAAAGGGCCGCCCGATGACGCGACAGCAGGGCTACTGCGTGGTTCATGGGGCCGGACGCAGCACCAGCACGCCGGGCCCGCCCGGCTCACCGAAACGCGCCACGGGCTCGAGTCGCGAACCGTAGGCCGCGATGGCCGCGTCCAGCCCGGCGTCATCCCGGCCGAGATGGATCAGCCAGTAGTCGGTGCCCGAGACGGGTGCCTCTCCGGCGGTGATCTGCGCGGTTGCGGCGGGCAGCGCGTCCCACGCCACGACGCCGCCGCTGTAATAGGCGAGGCGGCCATCGTTGCTGAAGATGCGGCTACCCGGTGGCACGCTTTTCTGGATCCACGCAATGCTCTCGGGCAGGTAGCTGCGGCGGCTGCCCACGCTCAGGAAGCCGTCGGCGAGCAGTGCCAACACCAGCACGCCCAGCCCGATACGCGCCGCCGTGGGGCGCGGGCTCTGCAGTGCCGCCAGCAGGAGTTCGCGCGCGGCGAAGGCGCAAGGCACCACCAGCGCGAGGCAGAGCGGCATCAGCTGCCGTCCGCCCACGAATTGCTGCGCCGCGAGGAAAGCCCCGGCCACCACGAGGCCGCCGAGGACGAGTGAGCGCTGCAAGCCGCGCCCACCCTCGGGCAGGAGCGAGCGCCGCGTGAAAGCCGCCCAGCCGAGCAGCAGCGCGTAGGCGACGCCCATCGAACGCAGCAGTTCGAGCAACAGCACCGCGGAGAGCGCGGCCGTGAGCGAGGCGCCGGCCATTCCCCCGGCGCGGTGGTTCAGCACCCGGTTGCCGAGTTGTGCAGCGGCCTCACCGAAGCCGCTGCCGATGCCCTGCAGCGTGGATTGCAGCTGGCCGAAGACGGCGTCTGCCAATGGCGGGACGAAGCCGAACCTGGCCGCTGCCACCAAGGGGGGCACCGCGAGCCCCAGCAGGGCCGCGTAGAGCCGGACCATTGCTTGCAGTTTCGGTGCCTCCGCGCCCGGTGCCAGACAGGCGAGCGGCAGCAGTGCTCCGAAGACCAGCGCCTCGGGCCGGAAGGCGCCCGCCACCGCGGTGAGCAGCGCCCAGCCGATCGCGTGTTCCCAGCGCGGGGACGCGAGGTAGCGTGCCAGCGGCACCAGTGATGCCACGAGGAACGCCCAGAAGCCGATGTCTGCCGCGATGTGTCCGCGGTATTCGTTCAGCCGCGGGAACAGCAGCAGCGCGAGCGCGCCCCAGAAAAAGAACCTGCGCTCGGTGCCCAGCAGTTCCAGCAGCGACGCGAAGCAGAGCGTGAGCATGGCGAGCAGCGCCGCATCCAGAGCTTGCGCGCTGGCGATGCTGCCCAGCCCCGTGAGTGTTTGCAGCGCGGCGATCAGGAAGGCGTAGAGCGACCAGCCCGCGGGCGCCTCACCCGCGCCCGACATCGCGCCGAGTATGCCCTCCGACTGCAACAGGAAGGGGATGCCGTCCTCGTTTACCAGAGGATCGCGCAGGATCGCGAGCCCCGACATCGCGAGGCTCGCCGCGGCGAGCAGGAGGTGGGCCGGCAGGCGGCTCCCGGCGCGTGCAACCGGCATGCTGTCCAGGGGAGAGTGCTCATTGGCAGTGATGGGGCGAGTATGCCGGATGACCCGGGCCAAGTCAGCGCTGCCCCATGCGGGAGTGGCGCTGCTCGCTCCGTGGGAGCGGGCCATGCCCGCGACAAGTGCCGTGCTACCATCGCCGGCACTCCACAGGCGGATCTCGTCGATGCAGGTATTGGTCACCGGCGCCAACGGCCAACTCGGCCACGAACTCGCGCGTACCGTACCGCCCGGTGTGGACGCGCACTTCCTTGATCGCACGGCGCTGGATCTTGCTGGCCCTGATGTCGAGGAGCGCGTGCTCGCCCTCGCCCCGCGCATCATCCTGAATGCCGCTGCCTACACCGCCGTCGATCGCGCCGAATCCGAATCCGATCTCGCCTTCCGTGTGAACGGCGCCGGCACCGGTGCGCTCGCCCGTGCCGCCGCGCGCCTCGACGCGCGGATGGTGCACGTGTCCACGGATTTCATCTTCGATGGTGTCTCTGCCAGCCCCTACCTGCCGGGCCAGGCGCCCGCGCCGGTGGGCGCCTACGGTGCCAGCAAACTGGAAGGCGAGCGCCAGGTTCGCGCGGCCCTGCCCGGCGCGATCATCCTGCGCACGGCGTGGGTCTATTCCGCGCACGGTGCCAATTTCGTGAAGACGATGCTGCGCCTCATGGGCAGCCGTGACCGCCTCGGCGTGGTCGCAGACCAGATTGGCACGCCGACATGGGCCAAAGGCCTTGCGCAGGCCGTGTGGGAGTCGGGTCTGGGGACACAGTCAGGTCTTACGCTGCACTGGACGGACCTCGGCGTGGCGAGCTGGTATGACTTTGCCGTCGCCATCCAGGAAGAAGCACTGGAACGTGGCCTTCTTTCGCGCGCGGTGCCTGTCGACCCGATCCGCACCGAGGACTACCCCACGCCCGCGCGCCGCCCGGCCTACAGCGTTCTCGACAAGACCGATACCCTGGCGCTGCTCGCCGCGCCACGCCAGCACTGGCGCGCGGCGCTGCGGCAGATGCTGGACGAACTGAAGGAGCAGGCCTGAGATGACACGCACGCTGCTGGTGACTGGTGCCGCCGGTTTCATCGGATCGAACTTCTGCCATGACTGGCTCGCCCGCCACCCCGGCGACCGGCTGATCGGCTATGACGCGCTCACCTACGCGGGCAACCGCGCGAACCTTGCCGCGCTTGCCGGGCACACCGGTTTCTCTTTCGTGCATGCCGACATCCGCGACACCGCGCGTGTCTCCTCGCTGCTGCGCGAAGAGGGCGTCGACACGATCGTGCACTTCGCCGCCGAGAGCCACGTCGACCGCTCCATCACCGGCCCCGATGCCTTCATCGAGACCAACGTTGTGGGCACCCATAGCCTGCTGAAAGCGGCGCGCGAGGTCTGGCTCGCAGGGTCGGGCAAAGCGCACCGCTTCCACCACGTCTCTACCGACGAGGTTTACGGCTCGCTCGAGCCCGACGCGCCGGCCTTCACCGAAACCCTCGCCTACGCGCCGAATTCGCCGTATTCCGCGAGCAAGGCCGGTTCCGATTACCTGGTGCGCGCCTACCACCACACCTACGGCCTCGAGGTGAGCACCAGCAACTGCTCGAACAACTACGGGCCCTTCCACTTCCCCGAAAAACTGATCCCGCTCTGCATCACGCGCCTGCTCGCCGGCGAGCCGCTGCCCATCTACGGCGACGGACTGAACATCCGCGACTGGCTTTACGTGACCGATCACTGCCGCGGCATCGAACTGGTGATCGAAGGCGGCCGCCCCGGCGAGAGCTACAACATCGGCGGCAACAACGAGTGGGCGAACATCGACATCGTGAACCTGCTCTGTGATCTTGCCGACGAAGCCTTCGCCGCCGATGCCACGCTCGCGGCGCGCTTCCCGGCTGCGCCGCCTGCTCGCGGGCAGGCCTCGCGCTCTCTGATCACCTTCGTGAAAGATCGTGCGGGCCACGATCGCCGCTACGCCATCGACGCCCGCAAGATCATGGGTGAGCTGGGCTATCTGCCGGCCGAGAGCTTCGAGACGGGTATCCGCAAAACCTTCGCGTGGTATCTGGCCAACGAGGGCTGGTGGCGCGCGATCCAGGACGGCAGCTATCTGCAGGCGCAATGAATCACGGCGCCTCGAGCGCCTTACCCGGATGAGCACGCGGTACCCGGCATGAACGACAGCGCTCCCGAAACCCTCGACATTGTCATCATCGGGGCTGGCTTCTCCGGCATGTACGCGCTCTATCGCCTGCGGCGCGACTACGAGGTGCTCTGCCTCGAGGCGGGTGATGGCGTGGGCGGCACCTGGTACTGGAACCGCTACCCGGGCGCCCGCGTCGACATCGAGAGCGCCGAGTATTCCTACGGCTTCGACAACGATCTGCAGCAGGAGTGGCGCTGGCCCGAACTCTTCGCCGCGCAGCCCGATCTCGAACGCTACGCCAACCACGTGGCAGACCGCTTTGCACTGCGCGATCGCATCCGGCTCTCGACGCGCGTCACGCGGATGCGTTTCGACGAGAGCAGCAACCTCTGGCACGTGTGGACGGATCGTGGCGGCCATCTGGTCTGCCGCTATGTCATCGCGGCAACCGGCAGCCTCACGGCATCGAATACCCCCGAATGGCCCGGCCGCGAGAGCTTCCGCGGGCAGGTGCTGCACACCACCGAGTGGCCGCGCGAGGGCGTGGATTTCAGCGGCAAGCGCGTGGGTCTGGTGGGCACGGGTTCCTCCGGCGTGCAGGCCGCACCGATCATCGCGGAGCAGGCAGAGCACCTGTACGTGTTCCAGCGCACGCCGGCGTTCAGCATGCCTTCGGGTAACCGCCCGGTGGACCCCGACTATGAACGCGACTGGAAAGCGCATTACCCCGAGCGCCGCAAGCAGATGCTCGAGACCTACGGCGCCTCGCTGGTGAAGTACCCCACGGTCTCGGCGCTGGAGTGCACGAAGGAAGAGCAGGAGCGCATCCTCGAGGCCGCGTGGCATTCCCGCAGCGCGTTCCAGTTGCTGGTCTGTTTCACGGATGTGCTGACCGACATGGCCGCGAACGAGGTGGTCTGCGATTTCGTGCGCCGCAAGATCCGCCAGATCGTGAAGGACCCACAGACCGCCCACCTGCTGTGCCCCACGACCTATCCCATCGGCGGCAAGCGGCTCTGCATCGACAACGGCTACTACCCGATGTTCAACCGCGACAACGTGACGCTGGTGGATGCGCGCGCCACGCCCATCACGGCCTTCTGCGAGGAAGGGTTGCAGACCACCGGGCGGACTTGGCCGCTGGATGTCATTGTGCTTGCCACGGGCTTCGATGCGCTGACGGGTGCGATGACACGCATCGATATCGAGGGCGAGGGCGGTCTGCGTTTGCAGGACAAGTGGCGCGAGGGGCCCACGACCTATTTCGGCTCCATGGTGGCGGGCTTCCCGAACCTCTTCATGATCCACGGCCCCATGACGCCCTCTGCACAGGCACAGATGATCACCACGGGCGAATGGCAGGTCGACTGGACGGCGCGGATCATCGACGACATGCAGCGCGAGGGGCTCACGCGCATCCAGACCGACGAGACGGCCGAGCACTGGTGGCAGGACGAGCTATCGCAGGTGGCGAATGCCACGGTGCACCGGCATGCAGACTCCTGGTACCGCGGCACCAACATCGCCGGCAAGGCGGATGTGTTCATGATCTACGTGGGTGGTTTCCAGCGCTTTGCGCAGCTGTGCACTGCCGCGGTGGAGGAGGGTTACCGGGGCTTCCGGCGTAGTTGAGGCCCGCTCTACCGCCTCAAAACGCCGGTGCCACCCCGAACTCCAGCCCCGCAGCATCCTTGGCCGATAGCGCGGGCGCGCGCCCATCCACCAGCGGCCACTCGATGCCGATCGTCGGGTCGTCCCAGCGCACCGAGACCTCGTGTGCCGGGTC
>CAIXOY010000656.1 GCA_903921135.1 uncultured Gammaproteobacteria bacterium | reverse complement strand
CGGCAACACCGCGCCCCTCCCCGCCATCAGCACCGATCCGGGCACCTGCCGCTACGGGGTGATGACCGGCGGTTCGGTCAACAACGGCGCTGTCTCCACGACCATCCCGACGTTAACGAATACCAACTTCACCCTGGCCGCCTGGATTTACCCCACCAGTACCGCGACCGGGGGCGGGCAACGCATCGTGGCTCACGATCAGGGCGCCGACGGGTGGGGATTCTCGCTCTCTGATGGCACAGCGGGCCGCCTCAGGTTCTTCAACAGGATGAGCAACCCCGTCATCCTCGATTCGACCTTCACCCTGAACAGCAACACGTGGTATTTCGTGGCGGCGGTCATGGACTACACCAACCGCAAGCGAACCATCTACGTGTTCAATGCGGCGGGAACGCTGCTGTCTACTACCGCCGAATCCACCGGCTTCCTCGGTTTTGTAGCCCCCACTTCCATGGCCGGTATCCAGATCGGTGTGTCACAGTCCTTCTACTTCAAGGGCAACATCGACGAGGTGCAGGTCTACCCGCGCGCACTGAGCCAGACAGCCATCGCCTCTCTCGCCACACAGACGCACGAGTGCCCGGTCATCACGGGCCCGGACCACTTCCAGATATCCCACGGCGGCACGGGCGTGACCTGCACGGCCTCGGCCGTAACGCTCTCGGCGCACAACGCGGACCACAGCGTCTTCAGCGGTTACACCGGCACGGCAACGCTCTCCACCTCGGTGGGCCGCGGCGACTGGACGCTGGTGACGGGCAGCGGCACGCTCGCCAATGGCACCGCCAATGACGGCGCCGCCACCTATGCCTTCGGTGCGAGCGACAACGGCACGGTCACGCTGGGCTTCCAGGACACCACGGCCGAGACGCTCAGCCTGAACGCCGCCGACGGCGGCTTGAGCGAGACCGGCGGCAGCGCGAGCGCCGCGACTGACGACCCCTCCATCACCTTCGCCACCACCGGCTTCGAGTTCCGCGCCGATGGCGTGGCCAATGCCATCGGCACGCAGATCGCCGGCAAGTCTTCCGCTACCGCGCCCGGGGCGCAGTCGCTGCAGATTCGCGCGATCAGGAGCAGCGATTCCAGCACGGCCTGCGTGGCGGCCTTGCAGGGCACGCGCACCGTGCAGTTCGCCTACGAGTGCGTTTCACCCGCCAGTTGCAGCGCGTCCACGATGAGCCTGAACGGGGGCAGCAGCACGACCATCGCCGGCAACCCCTCGGGCAGCGTGGGCAGTTACACCAATACCACGATGAGCTTCGACGGCAGCGGGCTCGCGAGCTTCAACGTCACCTGGAACGATGCAGGCAGCGCACGCCTCTACGCCCGCTATCCGCTGCCGCTTGCGAGCGGCGCGGCCTCGGGGAACTTCATGGCCGGTTCGAGCAATGCCTTCGTCTCGCGTCCCTTCGCTTACCAGTTCAGTGTCACGGGCAATCCGGCGGCGAGCACGGCCGCGGGCAGCAAGTTCCTCGCGTCCGGCACCACCTTCAACGGCAGCGCGCGCGCGGTTGCCTGGAGCGCGGCCGATGACAGCAACAACGACGGCATCGCCGATGGCATGGAGTCGGGCGACAGCAATGCCGCCAACAACGCCGATCTCTCGGGTAACGCGACCACGCCGAATTTCTCGCCCGCGACATCGATCACGCTGAACTCCACCCTGCTGCTGCCCGCGGGCGGCACGCATCCCGGCATCACCGGTTCCCCCGTTGCGGCCTTCAGCAATGGCGTGGCCGCCATCAGCGGGATGCGCTACGACGAGGCGGGGATCATCGAGATCAGCGCCGTACAGGGTGGCAGCTACCTTGGCCTCAGCACCACCGAGACGGCGAAGATCCGCGGCAACACGGGGTATGTCGGGCGCTTCCATCCCAAGCGGCTCGGGGTGGCTGCGAATGCGCCGGCCCTCGGCAACAGTTGTTCGGCTGGCGCGTTCACGTATCAGGGGCAGCCGTTCCATTTCGGCACGGCGCCGGTGCTGAGCCTCACCGCGCTGAGCGCGCAGGGCACCACCACCGCCAACTACACCACTACCGGTTTCTTCAAACTCAGCTCCACGCGGGCCGGGCGCAGTTACGCCGACGCGGCGGGCGGTGGCCGCACCCTTTCCGTGGTGAACGGCAGCGCTGCAGTGATCGCCGGCAGCACGGGTGGCACCGGGATCGCCACGCTGAGCCTTGCCTCCGGCAGCGGCGGCGATGCGTTCACCTATACCCGCGCCGCGCCCGAGTCGCCCTTCGCCGCAAGCGTGACGGCGAACTTCACGGCGGCAGACCTCACGGACAGTGACGGCATCTGTCTGGACAGCGCCAACGACGGTGTCTGCGACACCTTCAGCATCGCCGGCGTGAGCGGCGCGAACATGCGCTACGGGCGTCTGGTCGTCGAGAACGCCATGGGCTCTGAACTGACGACGTTGCGTGTGCCGCTCTACACGCAGTACTACAACAACGGCGGTTTCGTGCTGAACACGGCAGACGTCTGCTCTGTGATTCCCTCGACGGCGCTCGATTTCGGCGCGGGCACGCCCGCCGGTTCGCCTGCCGCCGGCGTGCTCAGCTTCCCGATCAGCACCGGCACCTCGACCGCCACCTTTACGGGCACGGCCGTTGCCGGCCAGTTCAGCCTGCTCCTGAGCGCCCCGGGCGGCGGCAAGACCGGCGAGATCAACCTGCAGCTGAACATGGGCACGGCAGGCCTGCCGTGGTTGCAATACGACTGGAACGGGGATGGCACGCGCACCGACGACCCGACGGCCCGTGCAACCTTCGGCACCTTCCAGGGCCCGAAGCGCGTCATCTTCAAACGCGAGGTGTGGTGAGCAGGCATGAGCGACGCCGAATACGACGACACGATGATCCGCACACTTGCCGTGATCTGGGGCGAGGGTTTCCTCTCTCCCGGCGGCGCGGAAGAGGTTGCGGAGTTGCTGAGCATGCTCGACCTGCGCGGCAAGCGCGTGCTCGACGTGGGCTGCGGGGCAGGGGGCATCGAACTCCTGCTGGCGCGGGACTACGGCGCGGCAGAGGTGGTGGGTGTGGATGTGGAAGCCCCCGTGCTCGAGCACGCACGCCAACTGATCGCGCGGCACGGTCTCCCGGATCGCGTGTGTTTCGAACAGGTCGAGCCTGGTCCCCTGCCGTTTCCGGACGCGGCCTTCGACGTGATCTTCAGCAAGGACGCGGTGATCCACATCCCCGACAAGGAGTCCTGGTGCCACGACATGTTCCGCCTGCTGCGCCCCGGTGGCCTGCTGGTGGCGAGCGACTGGATGCGAGTCGACGAGTCCGAGCCCTCGCCCGCGATGCGCGATTACATGGAGGCCGAGGGTCTGTCGTTCCGGATGGGCTCGCTTCCGCGCTACGGCGCGGCGCTGGCGGCCGCAGGGTTCGGGCAGATCAGCCTGCGTGACCGCAATGACTGGTACCGTGGCAGGGTGCAGGCGGAACTGGAGCAGATGCGGGGGCCGCTCAAGGCAACGCTGGAGAGCGCCGTCGGTGCCGCAGAGACGGCCCGCAACATCGCTCTGTGGGAGAAGCTCTGCGCGGTGGTCG
>CAIXOY010000655.1 GCA_903921135.1 uncultured Gammaproteobacteria bacterium | reverse complement strand
GCCCTCGCGCAGCGCCGCGGCGATCAGCGCTGCGAGCCCCACCCGGTTGCTCGGGTGGGGGAGGGAGTCGCAGCTCATCACGCCTGCCACGCCGGCGGCACGCAGGCGCTCTTCCGCATCTCCCGCGAATATCGCGTGCACCACCGCCACGCGGGGCGCTCGCATCCCCTCTGTTTTCAGGAGCGCGCAGGCCTCCACCAGCGTGCTGCCCGTGGACAGCACATCGTCCAGCAACACGGGTTCAAGCGCCTGCCATTCGGGCCTGAAGGTGCCGCTCACCCGCACCGCGCGGTCGCCGCTGCGCACTTTCTCCAGCACCGTCCACGGGCAGCCGATGCGCTCCGCTGCGGCCGATACCCACTGCGCGCTCTCTGCATCCGGCCCCACCAGCAGCGGCCGTGCGATGTCGGCGCGCACCGCATCTGCCAACAGCGATGCTGCAGAGAGATTGCGGGCGGGGATGTCGAACACCTCATCCAGCGAGCCGATGCGGTGCAGGTGTGCGTCCACCGTGACAAGCGCATCCACGCTGGCGCCGAGCAGCGCCGACATATGCCGCGCGCTGACGCATTCGCCCGGATGGAAGGCCATGTCCTGCCGCATGTAGGGCAGATAGGGCGCGACCAGCCCCACCTGTGTCGCGCCTTGCTCGCGCAGGGTTGCGGCAAGCAGCAACACGCCTGTGAGTGTCTCGTCGGGCGGCATCAGGTCAGCCACGATCCAGACGTGCTCGCCCCTCGGGTCTTCGCGCAGGCGCAGGTAGCGCTCGCCGTCGGGAAAGCGGCGCTGTTCCAGCGGCAGCAGGCTGCAATTCGCGGCGGCCGCGATCCGCGCGCCCAGCTCGCCCGTGTGCAGGTCGATGATGCGCATCACCGTACCGGGTCCTCGATGCTCAGTGTCTCGGGGTGTGCCTTCAGGAACTCGAGGGCGTAGTTCATCTCGCCGGTGGTGTCGGCATGCATCGTGAAGAGCGGCTGCGCGCGCTCCACCTCCTGCCCAAGACGCACGTGCATCTCGATGCCGGCAGCCTTGTCGGCCGGCGCGCCGGCGAGCTTGGCCGCCCTGGCGAGGCTGCGCATGTTCACGTGCGCCACGACGCCGGCGCGCTCGGCGAGCACGGTATGCGTCTGTTGGGCGCGCGGCGGTTCACGGAAGCCACCCTGTGCTTCGCAGATCGCGTGGAATTTCTGCCAGGCGGCGCCCGAGTCGAGCAGCGCCGCTGCCTTCGCCATGCCGTCGCCCGCAACGGCCAGGCCGCCCATTTCGAGCAGAGCACCGGCGATGCGGAGCGAACGGTCGCGCAGGTCCTGTGGCGCCTGTGACTCACGGCGTAGCACCGCGAGCACGTCCACCGCCTCCAGCGCAGGCCCGATGCCGCGCCCCACGGGCTGGGTGCCGTCGCTTTTCTGTACGCGCACGTCGAGGCCCAGAGCCGCGCCTGTGTCCACCAGTTGTGCGGCAAGCCGTGCGGCCATGCCGGCGTGGCGCACCTTCGCGGTGGGTCCGATCGGCAGATCGATCAGCACATGCGTGGCACCGGCTGCAACCTTCTTGGAGATCACGGAGGCCACCAGCTGCCCCTCGCTGTCCAGATCCAGCGCGCGCTCCACGCGGATCACGATGTCGTCGGTGGGGCTGAGACTCACCGATCCGCCCCACACGATGCAGCCGCCCTCACCCTCCACGACCGTACGCATGTGCTCGAAGGAGAGGCCCACCGGGGCAAGCGTCTCCATGGTGTCTGCGGTGCCGGCGGGAGAGGTGATGGCGCGCGAGGATGTCTTGGGGATCAGCAAGCCCGCGGCCGCCACTATGGGCACCACAATCAACGTGGTGCGGTTGCCGGGCACACCGCCCACGCAGTGCTTGTCCATCACGGGCGTACGGCCCCAGTCGAAGCGCCGGCCGGAGTCGACCATCGCGCGCGTGATGGCAATCACCTCGCGGGTGTCGAGCAGGCAGTCGGCGCTGGCGGCCACGTAGGCGGCGAGCTGGATGTCGGAGTAGCGGCCATCACGGATGTCGCCGATCACGGCGCGCGCCGCGTCCTCGCTGAAGGGCGTGCCGTAGAGCTTGCCGCGCACATAGCTCATCGATTCCACGGGGGCAGGGTGGCTGAACCAGGCTTTCTCGCGCTCGCTCGCGCCCAGCAACTGCCACGCGGCCTCCGAGAGTCCGGCCTCGTCGTGATGCAGCAGTTCCGAGCGCACCATGTGCACGGTGGCGATGATGTGGCGATCCCCGCAGCGCACACGCACACGGTTCTGGCTGCTGAAGCCTTCCGAGCGGCAGACGTCGCAGTCCTCGCGCATGTAGACCACCGGCTCTTGATAGGTATCAATGCCGAGGCGTCGCAGGTAGAGGAAGCTGTTGTCCATGCTGCGTTGCGCATTCCCCAAGGGTTTTGCGGCTATGGTAGGGACGCAGCGGCACTGCGGCCAGCGTGGCGCGCGGGCCGGCTTGCACCAGATCAAGGAGGAGCGATATGAGAGTCCAGTTTCTGGGTGCGGCGCAAACGGTTACAGGCTCGCGCTATCTGGTGTCGGCGAACGGCTCGCAGGTGCTGGTCGATTGCGGCCTCTACCAGGGCGTGAAGAACCTCCGGCTGCGCAACCGGCAGCCGCTGCCGGTGCCTGTGACCTCGATCGATGCCGTCGCGCTCACCCACGCGCACGTGGACCACAGCGGGTTCCTGCCCGCACTCCACCGCCAAGGCTATCGCGGGCCGGTGTACTGCAGTGCCGCCACGCTCGACCTTTGCAAAGTGCTGCTGCCCGATGCGGGTTTCCTGCAGGAAGAGGATGCGCGCTACGCCAACCGCAAGCACTTCAGCCGCCACAGCCCCGCGGAGCCGCTGTTCACGGAGGACGATGCGCGCCGCGTGTTGAAACAGTTCCGAGTGGTGGACACCGGGTTGATGCATCCCTTCGCGAAGGGGTTGCAGATGCAGTTCGTGCCCGCAGGCCACATTCTCGGCGCCTGCAGCCTGCTGCTGGACGACGGTCAAAGGCGGGTCGTCTTCAGCGGTGATCTGGGTCGCTCCAATGATCCTCTGACACGCGCCCCGGACGCGCCACCCGCGGCCGATTACCTCGTGGTGGAATCGACTTACGGCGATCGCGTGCACGAGGTGATCGATGCGGAGCAGGCCTTCGGCACGCTGATCAACAAGACCATCGGGCGTGGTGGCATCGTGCTGATTCCCGCCTTTGCGGTGGGGCGCGCGCAGCTGGTGTTGCACATCCTGCAGCGCCTGAAGGCCCGCAACGCGATCCCTGATATACCTGTGTACCTGAACAGTCCCATGGCGATACGTGCGACCGAGATCTTCTGCGCGCATCCCGAGGAGCACAGGCTCGGGCGCGCCGACTGCGAGGCGATCGATGCCGGCACCATCCGCGTGCGCACCGTGGAGGAATCGCAGGCGCTCACGCGCAACACCTATCCCTGCGTGATCATCTCGGCGAGTGGCATGGCGAGCGGCGGGCGCGTGCTGCACCACCTGAAGTCCCTCGTCGGCGATCACCGCAACAGCGTGGCCTTCGTGGGTTTCCAGGCGCCGGGCACGCGGGGTGCTGCCATGGTGGCCGGGGCGCCGCAGATCAAGATCCACGGTGCCTGGTTTCCCGTGCGGGCCGAAGTGCATTCGCTGGACGCGCTCTCGGCGCACGCCGATGCCAACGAACTGATCGCGTGGATGCGGCGCTTTCCGGCGCCACCGCGCCACACCTTCGTCACCCATGGCGAACCTGCCGCTGCCGATGCGCTGCGGTTGCGCATACAGGACGAACTGGGCTGGCAGGCGAGCGTGCCCGAGTACCGCGACGAGGCCACGCTCGACTGAGTGCCGCACGCGGGCCGCGGTCTATAATCGCGGCCTTCCCGCCTGTGCCCGGAACACCGCATGAACGTCCGCACCCGCATCGCTCCCTCGCCCACCGGCGATCCGCACGTAGGCACGGCCTACATCGCGCTCTTCAATCTCTGTTTCGCCCGCCAGCACGGCGGCACCTTCATTCTCCGCATCGAGGACACCGACCAGCAGCGCAGCACGGCCGAGTCCGAGGCCGCCATCCTTGCCTCGCTGCGCTGGCTGGGTCTCGAGTGGGACGAGGGCCCGGACGTGGGTGGTCCGCACGCGCCTTACCGCCAGAGCGAGCGCGGTGGGATCTATCGCCAGCACGCCGACATGTTGCTCGAAAGTGGTCATGCCTTCCGCTGCTTCTGCACGGCCGAGCGCCTCGATGCGCTGCGGCGCGAGCAGCAGGCCGCGCAGCAGACGCCGGGCTACGACGGCCACTGCCTCTCGCTCGATGCTGAAGAGCTGAAGCGTCGCGTCGCCGCGGGCGAGCCCCATGTGGTGCGCATGAAAGTCCCGCGCGAAGGCGTGTGCGTGGTGCAGGACATGCTGCGCGGCGAGATCAGCATCGAGTGGTCGCAGGTCGATATGCAGGTGCTGCTGAAGGCAGACGGCATGCCCACCTACCACCTCGCCAACGTCGTGGACGATCACCTGATGGAGATCACGCACGTGCTGCGGGGAGAGGAGTGGATCAACTCCGCGCCCAAGCACATGTTGCTCTACTCGTATTTCGGCTGGCAGATGCCTGCGCTGTGTCACATGCCTCTGCTGCGCAACCCGGACAAGAGCAAGCTCTCGAAGCGCAAGAACCCGACCAGCATCCTGTACTACCGCCGCATGGGCTACCTGCCCGAGGCGCTGCTGAACTATCTCGGCCGCATGGGCTGGTCGATGCCCGACGAGCGCGAGAAGTTCACGCTGGCCGAGATGCGCGCCGCCTTCGACATCGCCCGTGTATCGCTCGGCGGGCCGGTCTTCGATCTCGCGAAACTCGACTGGCTGAACGCGCTGTGGATCCGCGAAAACCTGAGCCTCGGGCAACTCGCCGATCGCCTGCAGGAGTGGGCGCTGAACCGCGAGAACCTGATGCGGGTGTTGCCGCACCTGCAGCCGCGCATGGAGCGCCTGAGCGACTTCGCGCCGGCAGCGGCGTTTCTGGCTTCCGGGATGATGCCGCTCACGGAAGCGCATTTCGCTGCCTGGACGGATCGCGACGCGCTGCTCCGGCAATTGCAGTTCACGCAGTGGCGGCTCGAGAGCGTCACGCCGTGGGAGCGTGACGGGATCTTCCTCGCCATGAAGACACTCGCCGAGGAAATGGGCCTCAAGATCCGTGATTTCCTTGCGCCTCTGTTCATCGCCATCGCGGGCACCTCGGCGACCATTTCGGTGATCGACTCGATGCACATGCTGGGCTCTGATCTCGCGCGCGCCCGCGTGCGGCACGCGATAGAAACGCTGGGCGGTGTGTCGAAGAAAAAACTGAAGGACGTCGAAAAAGCCTATGCCGCGCTGGGGCGCGCGGCAGAGAGCGAGGCCGATGCCTGAGCCCGTGGGGATGCCCCGGGCTCAGGCATCGCCATTTGCACGTGCACGGATGTGAGCTGCGGCCTCAGCCGAAGGCGCGAGGCATCGGCAGGTTGAGTGACAGCAGCCCGCCGTTCACGCCGATGATGTCGCCGGTCAGATAAGCCGAGGCCGGCGCAGCGAGGTAAAGCGCGCAGGCCGAGATGTCTTCCACCTCGCCCAGCCGCCCCATGGGAGTGAGTCGCACCATCTGCGACTCGATCTCGGCGTTCAGCACGGTCTGCAGCGCCTCGGTGCGCGTGGAGCCCACCGCGATCGCATTCACACGGATCTTCGGTGCGAACTCCTGCGCGAGTTCCCGCGTGAGCATGCTGAGCGCGCCCTTGGCAGTGCCGTAAGCCGCGAAACCTGCGGACGGAATGTTCCCCGCCACCGAGGAAATGTTGATGATCGAGCCGCCGCCTGCGGTCTCGACCATGCGCGGCGCCGCGATGCGTGACAGCGCGAAGGCCGTGCCCACGTTGAAGCGGAATGCATTCACCAGATCGGCCGTGCTGGTGTGCAGGGCCGGCCCGGGGCGCGAGCCGCCTGCGTTGTTCACCACGATATCGATGCGACCGAAGGCCTCCAGTGCGGCTTTGACCAGTGCTTCCAGCTGCTCTTCTTTCATGACGTCGCAGGGCACGGCGATGGCGGTGCCGCCCGCGGCGCGGATGGTCTCGGCCGCGGCCTCTATCTGCTCGATGGTGCGTGCCGCAACGACCACGCGTGCGCCTGCTTCCGCGAAGGCTTTGGCGCAGGCGGCGCCGATGCCGCGCCCTGCACCGGTGATGATCGCGACCTTGCCGTCCAGCCGGAAGAGATCGAGGATTCCCATGACTGCATGCTCCGGATTTTCACGTGGGAGTCGAGGCTAACAACGCGGCGTGCGCCGGGCCAGTGTCTGATGTGCTTCTTCGCTGATGTCTGATGTTGACAGACGCAGGATGCCCCACCAGAATTCGCGCTCCCGAAGGGGTCATAGCTCAGCTGGGAGAGCGCCTGCATGGCATGCAGGAGGTCGGCGGTTCGATCCCGCCTGGCTCCACCACCCTTCCGTAAAAGGCGCCACAGACGGCGCCTTTTGCGTTTCTGCCCTGATGGAATGCTTCTGTTGTCGGGGTTTCAAATGCAGGCCATTGGAGCGGGCGACGGGCTGGGATAGTCTCCGGTTCTGGGCTTCCAGGATTGTCCTGTGCACACGGATCTCTCCCCACCCATTGATGCAAGTGCCATCCCTGATGCGGCAGCGCTGTGCCGCGGTCTGCGTGCGCTGCTGCCGCGGGCGAGCATTCTGTCCACACCTGCCGAACTCGCTCCTTACGAATGCGACGGTTTGTCTGCCTACCGCCAGCGTCCTCTTGCCGTGGTGATTCCCCGTTCGATCGAGGAGGTGCAGGCGCTGCTGCGATACTGCAGCGCGCGCGGCGTCCCGGTAGTGGCGCGTGGCGCCGGTACCGGTCTCTCGGGCGGTGCCCTGCCACATGCTGGGGGCGTTTTGCTGGTGATGGCCCGCTTCGATGCCATCCTGTCCATCGATCCCGTGGCCTGCACGGCGCGCGTGCAGCCGGGCGTGCGAAACCTCGCTATTTCCGAGGCGGCAGCGCCGCACGGGCTCTATTACGCCCCTGATCCCTCCTCGCAAATCGCCTGCTCCATCGGCGGCAACGTGGCCGAGAACGCGGGCGGTGTGCACTGCCTGAAGTACGGGCTCACGGTGCACAACGTGATCGCCGCGGAGGTCGTGTTGATGAACGGCGACCGGCTTCGCCTCGGCGCGGATGCGCCCGATGCGCCGGGCTATGACCTGCTCGCCTTGCTGTGCGGATCCGAGGGGCTGCTCGCTGTGATCGTCGAGATCACGGTGCGCCTGCTGCCGCGGCCCCCTTGCGCCAGGCTGCTGCTCGCCACCTTCGATTCGCCGGTGCGTGCGGGCGATGCGGTGGCCTCGATCATCGCCGCGGGGATCGTGCCGGCGGGGCTCGAGATGATGGATGGGCTCGCCATCCGAGCCGCTGAGGCTTTTGCGCGTGCGGGCTACCCCGAGGATGCTGCTGCACTGTTGCTCTGCGAGCTGGACGGCACGGAGGAAGAAACCCAAATCCAGCTCGCACGGGTGGAAGGGCTGCTGCGTGAGGCGGGTGCAGGGGAGTTGCGTGTGGCGGCTGACGAAGCTGAACGGCTTCGTCTCTGGTCCGGGCGCAAGAGCGCCTTTCCTGCCGTGGGTCGTCTTGCCCCCGACTACTACTGCATGGACGGCACCATACCGCGCGCCAGACTCGGGGATGTGCTGTTGCGCATCGCTGCGCTCTCCGAGGAGTACGGCCTCCCCGTGGCGAACGTTTTCCATGCAGGTGATGGCAACCTGCACCCGCTGATCCTTTACGACGCGGGCAAGCCCGGTGAACTGCAGCGCACCGAGGAACTGGGCGAGAAGATCCTTGCCTTCTGCGTCGAAGTGGGCGGCACCGTCACCGGCGAGCATGGCGTGGGCGTCGAGAAACTCGGTGCGATGTGCGTGCAGTTCGGAGAGCCCGAGCTGCAGCGCTTCCATGCGCTGAAGGGCGCTTTCGATCCGGCCGGGCTCCTCAATCCGGGCAAGGCCATTCCCACGCTCGCGCGCTGCGCCGAGAGCCGGCGCATGCACGTGCACGGCGGCGCCTTGCCCTTTCCCGAACTCGAGCGCTTCTGATGCACGACGCGGACATCAGCGAAGAGATCCGCGAACGCATCCTCGAGGCGCACCGCTGGGGGCGTGCGCTGCGCATCCGCGCCGGCGGCACGCGGGAGTGTCCCGGACGCAGTGTGGTCGGAGAGGATCTGGAACTCGCTGCACACTGCGGCATCCTCGAGTGGGAGCCGTCCGAACTCGTGCTCCGCGCCCGCGCCGGCACGCCTCTGCTGGCACTCGAGCAGACGCTGGCCACACGTGGACAGATGCTCGGCTTCGAGCCACCGCGAGCGGCTCCGGCTGCCACGCTGGGCGGCGCGATCGCCACGGGCCAGTCCGGTCCGCGCCGCTCCTTCGCGGGCGCGGCACGGGATTTCGTGCTGGGCGTAGCCTGCATCGACGGAACGGGGCAGCGCCTCGGCTTCGGCGGGCGCGTGATCAAGAACGTGGCGGGCTACGACGTATCCCGGCTGATGTGCGGCTCTCACGGCACGCTCGGCGTGGTGCTCGATGTCGCCGTCAAACTGCTGCCCCTGCCGGAGTGCGAGCAGAGCCTGGCGCGTGAGTGTGAACCGCTGCAGGCAATGCAGATCATGCAGTCGCTGCGGTCGAAACCGCTTCCCCTGAGCGGTGCGGCATGGGATGCCGGCGTGTTGCGCCTGCGCCTGGAGGGCGCTGCCAGTGCCGTGGGCCGCGCCGCCCGTGAACTCGGCGGCGACCTCGAGCCCGACACCCGCTGGTGGCAGGACCTGCGCGACCAGCGCTTGCCGTTTTTCCGCGCCGCGCGCCGCGTGTGGCGCGTGTCTCTGCCCGCCACAGCCGCACCGCTCGCGCTGGATGCCGCCGAGTTGATCGACTGGGGCGGCGCCCAACGCTGGCTCTGCGGCGACGTGGATGCAACGCTGGTGCGCGCGCGCGCTGCGCAACTGGGTGGGCACGCGAGCGATTGCAGCCCCGGCACGGACTCCCCATTCCAGCCGCTCGCGCCGGGCATGCTCGCGCTGCAGCAACAGGTGAAGCAGGTCTTCGATCCACGCCGGGTGCTGAACCCGGGCCGTCTCTACCGCGAACTCTGAGGCCGACATGCACAGCACGCTTGCGGAGTTCATTGCCGGCACACCGGCGGGGGAGGAAGCCTCCGCGATCCTGCAGAAG
>CAIXOY010000654.1 GCA_903921135.1 uncultured Gammaproteobacteria bacterium | reverse complement strand
CAGCACGCACAGTCCAAGCAGAGCCCTGCAGGGAACGGAACCCCACAATAAAGTGCCCCGTGGATACGCCACCACCGCAAGGGCTGCCGCCGCCCACCCGGCCCCGGTGGCGAGCAGAAGGGGCGCGAACAGCTCTGTACCGGGCCCTGCTGACACGGCAGCGAGCACCATCGTTGCTGCCGCGAGCGAGACGAAGCCCAGCCGACTGACTGTACGGTCAAGCCCCGCGAGGGCAGACCATTCCCAGGCAGCACCCAGAATAAGCAACCCGATGAGGGCATCGAGGATGCGGGCCGGGGCGAAAAGGATCAGAAGGGCTGCCGGCACCGCCATGGCGAGCCCGGTGCGGATCCGCTGCATCAGCATCGGGCGACCCCGGCCACAGGCAGCGGGCGCGCACCGAAGCGCCGTTCGCGCCGTGCGTAGTCCTGGAGCGCCGCCTTGAGTTGGGCGTCATCAAACTCGGGCCAGAAACAGTCCGAGAAATACAACTCCGTGTAAGCGAGTTGCCAGAGCAGGAAGTTGCTGATGCGATGGTCACCGCCCGTGCGAATGAGGAGGTCGGGACGCGGAAGATCCGACAGGCTGAGACCGGCCTCGATGTCCGCCATGCCGATCGTCGCCGGATCCAGTCTGCCCGCGGCAGCCTCGACAGCGAGCCTGCGCGCGGCTTCGACAATGTCCCACCGGCCACCGTAATCGGCGGCGATGACCAGCGTAAGCGCCGTGTTGCCGGCCGTGATGGCTTCCGACTCTTCCATCAACGCGGCGAGTCGGGGCGGGAAGCGGCTGCGTTCGCCGATGATCCGCAGCCTGACGCCGTTCTGATGCAGTTTGCGGACCTCGGCGCGCAGGTAGCGGAAGAACAAGGCCATGAGGCCCCGCACTTCCTCGCGCGGGCGGGCCCAGTTCTCGCTGCTGAACGCAAAGAGGGTGAGGACTTCGATCCCCTCCCGCAGGCAGGCATCGAGATGCCTGCGGATCACTTCGACCCCGGCGCGATGCCCTGCGATCGCCGGCAGACCGCGGGCACGGGCCCACCGGCCATTGCCGTCCATGATGATGGCGACGTGGCGCGGCACCCTGTCGCGGGGGGCTGGCAGCGGATCGCTCGCGGCGATGTGCGTGGGCATCTCGGGGCGTCCGTAGCTCAGACGATCATCAGGTCCTTTTCCTTGACCGCGAGCATCTGGTCGATCTCGGCGATAAAACGGTCAGTGAGCTTTTGCACGTCTTCCTGCGCACGACGCTCTTCATCCTCGGAGATCGCCTTCTCCTTCAACAGGTCCTTGAAATCGCCGTTCACATCCCGACGGATGTTGCGGATGGAGACCCGCGCGTGCTCCGCCTCGTGACGGGCCTGCTTGATGTAGCCCTTGCGCGTCTCCTCGGTGAGTGCGGCCATGGGCACGCGGATCACCTGACCGGCGCTGGAGGGATTGAGGCCGAGATCCGACTTCATGATCGCGCGCTCCACCTCGGCCACCATGCCCTTCTCCCAGGGCGTGACCACCAGCATGCGGGCCTCTTCGACCGTGACGTTGGCGACCTGGTTGATGGGAACGTCATTGCCGTAATACGACACGCGTACCGTATCGAGAATGCCGGGATGCGCACGCCCGGTGCGAATCTTGTTCATGGCCGACGCGAGGGACTCCACGCTCTTGCGCATGCGCTGTTCCGCGTCGATTTTCAGGTCGTTGATCATCCGAGGGGGCCTCCGTACGCCCGGGTCATTCGATCAGAGTGCCTTCATCACCGCCCATCACGATGCTGAGCAGGGCTCCTGCCTTGTCCATCGCGAACACGCGCACCGGCATGTGGTGATCCCGGCAGAGACAGATGGCGGTGAGGTCCATGACACCGAGTTTGCGGTCAAGGACTTCGTCATAACTGAGGCGCTCGAAGCGCACGGCATCGGGGTTTTTCACCGGGTCTGAGGTGTAGACACCATCGACCTTGGTGGCCTTCAGCACAAGATCCGCCTCGACCTCGATAGCGCGCAGGCAGGCAGAGGAGTCGGTGGTGAAAAAGGGGTTGCCCGTGCCGGCAGCGAAGATCACGACATCGCCCTGCCCCAGATGACGGATCGCCTTGCGCCGATCGTAGTGATCCACGACCCCGCTCATGGGGATAGCGGACATGATGGACGAGGAAATGTTGGATCGCTCGAGTGCGTCACGCATGGCAAGCGCATTCATGACGGTGGCCAGCATGCCCATGTGGTCACCGGTCACGCGGTCCATGCCTGCGGCATGGAGAGCCGCGCCGCGGAACAGGTTGCCGCCGCCGATGACGAGTCCGACTTGCACGCCGATCCCCACCAGCTGCCCCACTTCAAGGGCCATCCGGTCGAGGATCTTGGGATCGATACCGTAACCCTCGGTGCCGGTGAGGGCCTCTCCGCTCAGCTTGAGCAGGATCCGCTTGTACTTCTTGTCCTTGGCCTTCTGTTTCTGCATCGCGACGTCCGGCTCAGGTTCGGAATGGGGCGGAAGTCTAACGACTTCCGCCCGCCGCGTCTGCCGCTCCGACAGGGAAGGATCAGCCTTTCAGCTGGGCCGCCACCTCGGCGGCGAAGTCCTTCTCTTCCTTCTCGATGCCCTCGCCCACCTCGAACCGGACGAACCCGGCCAGGGTGGCACCGCCTTTCGAGAGCAGTTTGCCGACCGTGATGTCGGGATCCTTGACGAAGGGCTGCTCCGAGAGGCTGATCTCGGCGAGGTACTTGCGCACCCGACCGTCGACCATCTTGGCGACGATGTCCGCCGGCTTGCCGCTGTCGGCGGCCTGAGCGGTGTAGATCTCGCGCTCTTTCTCGATGATCGCCGCAGGCACTTCCGCAGGGGTGCCGAACTGGGGGTTCTGGGCGGCAACATGCATGGCGATATCGCGCGAGAGTTCGGCGTCGCCGCCGTTCAGGGCGACCAGGACCGCAATGCGGCTGTTGCCGTGGACGTAGCTGCCGAGGTTCGCGCCGTCGACGGAGAGTTGGCGCACGCGCCGGACGGAGATGTTCTCGCCGATCTTCTGCACCAGCGCCTGGCGCTCGGTCTCGATGGCGCCCGCCGTGATCGCGGCGACGTCTTCGCTGGACGAGGCCAGTGCCGCGTCGGCCACACGCTCGACAAAGCCGAGGAAGTTCGAGTCCCTGGCGACGAAGTCGGTCTCGCTGTTCACTTCGAGCAGCATGCCGCGCGAGCCCGCGACGCGCACTGCGACGGCGCCGTCAGCGGCGATGCGGCCGGCCTTCTTGGCGGCCTTCATGCCGCTGGACTTGCGCAATTCCTCTACGGCGAGGTCGATGTCGCCACCAGCCTCCACCAGCGCTTTCTTGCACTCCATCATGCCGAGCCCGGTGCGCTCGCGCAGTTCCTTCACCAGGGATGCGGTGATCTCTGCCATGAGTAAATCCTCCAGAAACAGGGGGTTGATGCAGAAGCGGCGGCCGGGGGCCGCCGCTTAGGGTCGAGCGTCAGCAGACCTGGGCCTCAGGCGCCCTGCTCTGCCGCGACTTCGACGAACTCGTCCTTCTGCGGGATGCCACTGGCGTCGCCGCGACCGGCAAGACAGGCATCCGCGATCGCGCTCACGTAGAGGCGCACGGCGCGGATGGAGTCGTCATTACCGGGAATGAGATAGTCGATACCGCTCGGATCGCTGTTGGTATCGCAGATGCCGATCACCGGAATGCCAAGCTTGTTGGCTTCGCTGATGGCGATGCGCTCGTGGTCAACATCGACCACGAAGATGGCGTCGGGCAGGCCGCCCATGTCCTTGATACCGCCGATGCTCTGCTCGAGCTTGCCCATGAGGCGGGTGCGCATCAGGGCTTCTTTCTTGGTCAGCTGCGCGAAAGTGCCGTCCTGACTCTGCTGCTCAAGCTCGCGCAGGCGCTTGATGGAGGCACGGATGGTCTTGTAGTTGGTGAGCATGCCGCCCAGCCAGCGCTGGTTCACGAAGGGCATGCCGGCGCGACGGGCCTCTTCCTCGACGATGCGGCTCGCCGAACGCTTGGTGCCCACGAAGAGCAGCCGGTTCTTGTTCGACGACAACTGGCGCACGAAGGCCAGCGCGTTGTTGAACGCGGGTACCGTGTGCTCGAGGTTGATGATGTGGACCTTGTTGCGGGCACCGAAGATGAAGGGCTTCATCTTGGGATTCCAGTAGCGGGTCTGGTGGCCGAAGTGCACGCCAGCCTGCAGCATTTCTTTCATGGAAACGGTAGTCATGTATCACCTGCAATGTAGGGTTGAGCCTCCACGCACCCCGGCAACCAACCCCTCGGCCTCCCTGGGGAGGATTCGGGGCACCCTGGCTGTCGTGCCGGTGCGTGTGTGTCGTTCCCGGTCTCCAGACGCCACAGCCGGTGGCTGCGTTGCGTGGTACCGAGCGCTCCGGGGAATCCCGAAGCGGCGAGCCTTATAACACAAGGCCTTCCGCCGACAGAAGCCACCCGATCCGCGGGGTGGCAAAGTCCCGTTATCGGTTACACGGCTCGCAGGGGGCGTGAGCGGGGCGATCAGTTACACTCGCGCTCACCCCTGTAGAGCAAGTCGCGGACTCCAGATCATGCATGACCAAGAGGGCGTCACACGCCCCACCACTCTGCCGCCGCCGGGCCGCATCAAGACGCCCGACGAGATCGGCAAAATGCGGGTAGCCGGCCGACTGGCCGCCGAAGTGCTCGAGATGATCGCTCCTTACGTGCAACCCGGCGTCAGCACGGGGGAACTCGATACCATCTGCCACGCATACATGGTGGACGTCCAGCAGGCGATACCGGCGCCCCTGAATTACCACGGGTTCCCCCGCTCGATCTGCACCTCCCCCAACCAGGTGGTCTGCCACGGGATTCCGTCGGAGAAGAAAATCCTGAAATCGGGTGACATCGTCAACGTCGACATCACCGTCATCAAGGACGGTTACCACGGCGATACCAGCGCGATGTTCCTGGTGGGCAAGGTCGACACCCACGCAGAGCGCCTTGTCAGGATCACGCAGGAGTGCCTTTACCGCGCGATAGAACTCGTGCGGCCCGGTGCGCGGCTCGGTGATATCGGCTACGTCATCCAGCAGCACGCGGAAGGCCACTACTACACCGTGGTGCGCGAGTACTGCGGGCACGGCATCGGGGCGCAATTCCACGAGGAGCCGCAGGTACTGCACTACGGCAAACCCGGCACCGGCGACGAACTCCACGAAGGCATGACCTTCACCATCGAGCCGATGATCAACGCCGGCAAACGCTTCACCAAACTATCCAAGCGCGACGGCTGGACGGTGGAGACTCAAGACGGCCGGCTCTCCGCGCAGTGGGAGCACACGCTACTGGTTACGGCCTCGGGCTGCGAGGTCCTGACAGCCCGCCGCGAGGAACCCTGGTACCAGGCGCAGGCATGAGCGTGGCAGACACCCCGCTGTCCGAAAACGAACTCGCAAAAGCCTTCGCCGCCGGCGATTCACCCCGGAGCATCATGCGCAACCAGCTCGCAGCTGTGCGCAAGGAGCTCGACCGCAGGTTCATGGCGCGAGACGACATCCGCATCCTCGTCAGGGAGCGCGCGCGCGAACTCGATGTACTGATGCGTTGCCTCTGGTCGCACTGCGGGCTCTCCGGCTGCGCGGACATCACCCTGGTGGCCGTGGGTGGCTACGGGCGCGGGGAATTGCACCCGCACTCCGACATCGACCTGCTGGTGTTGCTCGCAGACGAGCAGGCGCGCACGGCGCAAGCCGAATCCATAGAACACTTCGTGACGCTCACCTGGGATATGGGCCTGATCGTGGGCCACAGCGTGCGCACCCTTGCCGACTGCGCCACGGTGGGCTCAACCGACATCACGATAGCCACAAGCCTGATGGAAGCGCGTGCCGTGGCCGGGGACGAGACCCTGATGCCGCGCCTTCGCGAGAGCACCGGCCCGGACTGCATCTGGCCCAATGCCGCGTTTTTCCGCGCCAAATGGGACGAGCAGATCGCTCGCCACCGCAAGTACGACAACACCGAATACAACCTGGAGCCCAACATCAAGGGCTGCCCCGGCGGGCTCAGGGACATACAGACCGTGGCCTGGGTGGCAAAGCGGCACTTCCGCGCCGGGCGCACGCGGGAGCTGGTGGATCGGGGATTCCTCACGGCGACCGAGTACCAGACCCTGACTACCGGAAAGCACTTCCTGTGGCGCGTGCGCTACGCGCTGCACATGCTGGCCGACCGCCCCGAAGACCGGCTGCTCTTCGACTTCCAGCTGAGCATCGCGAAACTCTTCGGCTACGAGGACGACGACAAAGGGCTCGCCGTCGAGCACTTCATGAAGGATTACTTCCGCTGGGTGCTGAAGCTCGGCGTGCTGAACGAGATGCTGGTGCAACTCTTCGACGAAGCGATCCTGCGCGCGTGCGAGCCGGTGAAACTCTACGAGATCAACCAGCGCTTCCGCGTGCGCAACGGCTACATCGAAGCCGCTCATGACCGCGTGTTCCGCGAGTCGCCATGGGCGCTGATCGAAATCTTCACCCTCATCGCGCAGCACGACTTCGTGAACGGGGTGCGCGCCGCCACCATCCGCCTGATCCACCAGCATTGCCGCCAGATCGACGCGGAGTACCGCGAGGATCCGCGCGCGAACAGGCTGTTCCTGCAATTGCTGGGCGCCCCCTTCCGTGTGGCGACCCAACTCGACCGCATGAAGCGCTACGGCGTCCTGGGGCGCTTCATTCCCGAGTTCGGGAAGATCGTCGGCCAGACGCAGCACGATCTCTTCCACGTCTACTCGGTGGACTCACACACCCTGCGGGTGGTGCGGAACATGCGCAGGCTGCTGCTGCCGGAAGCGAACGAGCGCTTCCCCAGCGTGGCCTTCGCGGCACGACGACTTCCGCGGCCAGAGCTGCTTTATATCGCGGGGCTGTTCCACGATATCGCCAAGGGCCGCGGTGGCGATCACTCCGAACTTGGCTCTGCCGATGCGCACGCCTTCTGCCTGCGGCTCGAGCTCAGCCCGCGCGAGGCGAACCTCGTCGCCTGGCTGGTCAGCAACCATCTCGTGATGTCGACCACGGCGCAGCGCCGCGACATCGGGGATCCGGATGTGATCATGGAATTCGCGCGTCTGGTCTCGGACCAACCGAGGCTAGACCACCTCTACGCGCTCACGGTGGCCGACATCAACGCCACCAACCCCACTCTCTGGAACAGCTGGCGCGCAAGCCTGCTGCACGCGCTATACGTCGAAACCAAGCGCGCGCTGCGGCGCGGGCTGGAAAACCCGGTGGATGCAGGCGAGCGGATCGCAGAGACACGCTCTGCCGCCCTGGCCCTGCTGCTGGCGAAGGGCGTGGACGCCACGTGCGCGACAGCGCTCTGGAGCCAGCTCGGCGATGACTACCTGCTTCGCGAGTCCGCCTCCGACGTGGCCTGGCACACAGAGGCCATCCTCGCCGCGCAGAACGATGAACCTCTCGTCCTGCTGAAGGAAGTGGGCTCGCGTTTCGATCCGGTGACGCAGATCTTCATTTATGCCCCCGATCGCGACAACGTCTTCGCCGTGATTGCGGCCACGATGGAGCAGCTCGGACTGAACGTGCACGGCGCGCGGGTCCATTCCTCCGCCGACGGCCACGCGCTCGACAGCTTCTTCGTGCTGGAACAGGACGGCACGACAGTGCACCGCAGCCCGCAACGCAGCCGCGAGGTGCAGCGCACGCTGGCGGCCAACCTGCGACGTGAGAACCTGGTCGAGGTGGTGCAGCGGCACACGCCACGCGCCCTCAAGCACTTCAGCGTACCCACCCAGACACGTCTGGGCGCGGACCCGGCGCGCGGCTGCTCCATCCTGGAAGTGATGACGCCTGACCGCTCGGGGCTTCTGGCGCGCATCGGGCGCGTCTTCCTCGCGAACGGCATCCGTGTCAGCAACGCGCGCATCACCACGCTCGGCGAACGCGTCGAGGACGTGTTCTTCATCACCGACGCAGACGGCGGCCCCATCACCGACCCGGACGCTGCAGCAAGGCTTCAGCGCGACATACGCAGCGCCCTGGACGGCGGGGAAACGCGGCAGGAGTCGCGTTCGCGCTCGGCACGATGAATCCCGATCTGGGAAAGCTGCAGCCCTACCCCTTCGAGCGGCTCGCTGCGCTGTTCAACGGTGTCACGCCACCCGAGAGCGTGCGCACCATCGCGCTGCACATCGGCGAGCCGGCCCATCCTGCGCCGCAAACGGTGATGGACACGCTCTGGGCACACCGCGACGGCTTCTCGAAGTATCCGAAAACCGCAGGCGAGCCCTGGCTCCGGGATGCGATGGCCGCGTGGCTGCGGCGCCGCTACGGGCTCTCGGCGCAGGACCTGGAGGCATCCACCGGCGTACTGCCGGTCAATGGCAGCCGCGAGGCGCTCTTCTCCTTCACGCAGGCCGTGGTCTCGCGAGCAAGCGAGCAGGCCTGTGTGGCCATGCCCAACCCGTTCTACCAGATCTACGAGGGCGCAGCGCTCCTCGCTGGTGCGACGCCGCTCTACCTCCCGGAGTGCGCGGGGCGGCCTGGCCTTCCCGATATTGCCGCAGTGACAGATGCGGACTGGCAGGGTTGCCAGTTGCTCTTCGTCTGCTCGCCGGCCAACCCTTCGGGAGCCGTTCTCGACATCGACGACTGGCGGGCTCTATTGCGTCTCGCCGACACACACGGCTTCGTGATCGCCTCGGACGAGTGTTATTCCGAGCTCTACCCCGACGAGTCCGCGCCGCCGATGGGCGTGCTCTCGGCCTGCAAGGCGCTGGGGCGCGAGGGCTTCCGCAACTGCGTGGCTTTCCACAGCCTCTCCAAGCGCTCCAGCCTGCCGGGGTTGCGCTCCGGAATGGTCTCCGGCGATGCGTCGCTGCTGAAGGAGTTCCTGCTCTATCGCACCTATCACGGCTGCGCCATGCCCCTGCCGCACCAGCATGCCAGCGCCGCGGCCTGGAGCGATGAAACCCACGTGATCGCCAACCGTGAGCTCTATCGCCGCAAGTTCGCCGCGGTCACAACGGAACTGCGTGACTGTCTCGACATGCGCATACCTGAGGGCGGTTTTTACCTGTGGCCGCGTGTGGAGGGTGATGACACCGTTTTCGCACGGGAGCTGTGGCGGCGGGAGGGCGTATCGGTGCTGCCAGGATCTTTCCTCGGGCGCGAGGGGCGCACCGGTAATCCGGGCAGTGGACGGGTGCGCATCGCGCTGGTGGGCGGCTTCGACGAAACGGTGGAAGCAGCGCGCCGCATACGCCGCTTCGTCACCTCAACGTGGAATCAGTCGCCGCGCTGAACCTCCTGCAAGGGGGCGGGGCACATCTCAGGGTGCTTCTGTTAAGCTCGACCCGGTTCGAGGTTCCGGAGGTAGCGCGTTCCGTGCTGATCGTCTACGGCATACCCAGCTGCGATACGGTACGGGCGGCCTGCAAATGGTTGCAGGGACGCGGCATCGCCTTCGATTTGCACGATGTACGCAAGGATCATCTGGACTCACGCACCCTCGAGCACTGGCTCGACACGTTCGGCCGTGACCGGCTGATCAACAAATCGAGTGCCACCTGGCGCACGCTGGACATCAGCCAGCGCGAACAGGTGGAGCGCGGCAACCCCGTCCCGGTGATCATCGCCAATCCAACGCTCATGCGCAGACCCGTGCTGGTCGGCGAGCAGATCCTGCATGTTGGCTTCAACGCGCAGGACTACGAGCGCCTGTTCGCCACTTCCTGAGACCCCATCATGCCGCACACGCTCCTCGCCTTCGGGCTGGGCACGGGCACCCGCAGTGCAGCGGGCGCCTGGCTGGAAGTCCTGTTTCCGCAGCCGTTGGCCGACCCCTCTCCCGTCCTGGCAGAGATCATTCAGGCTGTCGCGGGAACGAACGAGGTGATCGAGCCATCTCGTGAAGCACTGCTCGCGCTGGCGGGCAAATTGGATGCGGCAGGCGAAGCCGCGCAGGCGGCTGTCGCGAGGAATATCGCGCAGGATCCGGCGCGCGCCGTGGTGGTGGCGCTGCATCAGGATCTGCCGCTGCGCAGCGTCCCCGAGGCCTACCTCAAATTGCAGTTGCTCTCGCACCGTCTGCGTCGGCCACACGAACAGAACCTCGACGGACTCTTCGCCGTGCTGCCAAACGTCGCATGGACCAGCGAGGGCGCGATCGCCGTCGCTGAGTTGCCGTCCCGGGTGCTGAGCGCACGGTGCGCAGGCCGCACGCTCACCGTACACGCCGTGGACAAGTTCCCGCGCATGGTCGATTACGTCGTGCCCTCAGGCGTGCGCATTGCAGATGGTTCCCGCGTACGGCTGGGAGCCTGGCTGGGCGAAGGCACCACGGTGATGCACGAGGGTTTCGTCAACTTCAACGCCGGCACCGAAGGTCCCGGCATGATCGAGGGCCGGATCTCGGCGGGCGTGGTGGTGGGCGCAGGTTCGGATCTGGGCGGCGGGTGCTCGACGATGGGCACGCTCTCGGGCGGCAACAAGACACGGATCTCCGTGGGCAAGCAGTGCCTCATCGGCGCGAACGCGGGCATCGGCATATCCTTGGGCGACCGCTGCACCGTCGAGGCCGGGCTCTACGTCACCGCAGGTGCCCGGGTCAGCCTGCTGGACGAGACCGGCACATTGCAGCGCGTGGTACCGGCCCGCGAACTCTCCGGCGGCTCGGATCTGCTCTTCAGGCGCAACTCGCAGAGCGGCGCTATCGAGTGCCTGTCGAACCGCGCGGCCATCGCCCTGAACGCCGCACTGCACGCAAACGACTGACAGCCGTGGATGCCCTCTCTCCCACACTCTCGCTCGCCATGGAACTGATCCGCAGGCCCTCCGTCACGCCCGAAGACGCGGACTGCCAGGCGGTGATCGCGGAGCGCCTCCGCGCGCTGGGTTTCACGGTGACGGCGCTCCCCTTCGGCGAGGTACGCAACCTCTGGGCCGTACGCGGGGACAGCGGCCCCTTGTTCGTGTTCGCGGGTCATACCGATGTGGTGCCGACCGGTCCGCTGGATCGTTGGAGCCACGCTCCCTTCGAGCCTGCGATCATCGACGGGTACCTGTGCGGCCGGGGCGCCGCCGACATGAAAGGCAGCCTCGCGGCGATGGTGACGGCCTGCGAGCGACTGCTGGCGCGGCGGCAACCCGCAGGGAGGATCGCTTTCCTCCTGACCAGTGACGAGGAAGGGCCTGCCGTGGACGGCACCGTTCGTGTGATGGAGTGGTTGGAGACGCGCGGCGAGCGCATCGACTGGTGTGTGATCGGAGAGCCCTCGTCCACGCAGCGCACCGGCGATCTGTTGCGGGTGGGTCGGCGCGGATCGCTCAGCGGAAAGCTCCGCGTGAAGGGCGTGCAGGGGCACGTGGCGTATCCCGAGCGCGCGCTGAACCCCGTTCACGCCGCCGCAGCCGCACTCGCGGAACTGGTCACCATGGAGTGGGCCGCGGGCGACAGCGACTTCCCGCCCACGAGCATCCAGAGCTCGAACATCCACGCCGGCACCGGCGCGGGCAACGTCATCCCCGGAGAGATGCAGGTCGACTTCAACCTGCGTTTCGGCACTGCATCCACGCCCGGGAGCCTGCGACAGAAAATCGAAGCGCTGCTCGAGCGCCACGGCCTGCAGTGGGAGGTGGACTGGACGCTGGGCGCGAGCCCCTTCCGTACGGCGGGCGGCGCCCTGCGGCAAACCGCAACCGCGGCCATCCGCAAACGTCTGGGGATCGAGCCCGAACTCTCCACCGGCGGCGGCACCTCCGACGGGCGCTTCATCGCTGCGCATTGCGCGCAGGTGGTGGAACTCGGACCCTGCAACGCCACCATCCACCAGGTGGACGAACGCGTGGAGGCCAGCGGCCTCGACACCCTGAGCGCGCTGTACGAGGACATTCTCGAGGGGTTGCTGAGCGCCTGAGCGCACAGCTTCTCAGGTGATGCGGCGCAGCGCGTAGATGTCGAAACGCGTGGACTTCCCCTTGAGGCTGTAATCGGGTGCACGCCCCTGCAATGGCGGCGCAGCCAGCGGACGCTTCACCACCACCCGATGGC
Source organism: uncultured Gammaproteobacteria bacterium (assembly GCA_903921135.1). Lineage (GTDB taxonomy): Bacteria > Pseudomonadota > Gammaproteobacteria > Pseudomonadales > UBA5518 > UBA5518. The sequence goes on along the minus strand of CAIXOY010000654.1, from coordinate 4,838 downwards.
GGACACGATCGAGCGCTGCAACAAGGAGTCGCTCGGCATCCGCGTCATCGCCCACAAGGCGCTGGAACAGCACCATTTCCTTGCGCACGGCGGCGCTTCCCGTGCGATCGGGAAACATCGGGTCCAGCAGTACGACATCGGGTTGCGGCTCAGCGGCCGCCATGAGCCAGTCGGCCGCGTCAGCTTGCACCAGACGCAAACGCGGCAGGAATCGCTGCACCTCGGCCTCGGCGCTGAGTGACGCGCGTGCCACGCCGTCGGCGAGCAGCGCCGCAACGACGGGATGACGTTCGATCATCGTGATCTCGCAACCGAGCGCCGCGAGCACGGCACTGTCCCGCCCCCAACCCGCGGTAGCGTCAACCACCTGCAGTTGCCGCGGTGCGGGAAGCCCCACCGCGCGGGCCAGGTCTTCACGGCGAGGGCCGATCCCGCGCAAGCGGTGCAGCAGCGCGCCGGAGCAGAAATCCACCGACACGGGCGAAGGGCCGCCCCGCCCGGTGAGACCGAGGGCGAGCCCCGCTACGCTCACCAGCAGCAGCCCCGTGCAGGCCAATCCACGCCAGTCGGCAGTGCGCGCATCGAGCAGTTGCAGCGAGAGCGCCGAGGCAAGCTCCATCGCACGCGGCCACGACGCATCGTCCTGCCCGGCAACGGCGAAAGGGGAATCAGGGGGATGGGGCTCTGTCACGCGGGCTGTCCGTGGAAGGAGGCGCGATTGGACAGCCTGCGCCACGGCCGCGCAAGCCGGGCGTCACGGTGGATATACTGCGCGCCGCCACCTTGTTGCAGGACAGCCACCACAATGCACCACACCCGCTTGACGCTGTTGCTGGCGATACTCGCCGTGGTAGTGGCTGGTTGCCACGGTTACTCCTACACCCTGAACGAGCGGGAGATCTTCTCGCCGCCGACACTCTTCAGCGACTACCAACTGGCGGACCGCGCCCTGCAGGACTGCGTGCAACAAGCCATCGAGGACCAGTCGATCACCGAAGCCGGCCAGCTGAAGGATCTCAACTGCTCCAAGGCCGGCATCAGCAGCCTCGCTGGCATCGGCGTTTTCTCCGGGCTCGTGAGAGTGGGACTGGACGGGAACGCGCTCGCAAGCGTCGCGCCGCTAGCGGCGCTGAAACAACTGGATCTGCTGCAAGTGCGTGACAACCGCCTGGCCGGTTTCGAGCCCGCCCTGTGCGGCAACCCCGGACGCAAACTCGCGCTGGCGGGAAACACTGCATTTCGCTGCGAGGATCTGGAGCGCTTGCGCAACTGCGGGGTGACGCTCGTGGATCAACCGGCGCACTGCCCGGGTTGAATGCCAGCGGTCGGCTGAGTCAACTCAGTCGCAGTACTCCTGCTCGCGGGCCTTGGCCTCTGCCATCCGGCTGGCGACTTCCTCGGGTGAGTAATTCATGAAGCTGCCGTCTTCACGGCGGTAACGCGCCGCTGGTGCCGTCTGCAGCCGCTGGATGATTTCCCGTGCGTCGGCGCAGGCGCGTTGACGTTCGCCCTGCTGCGCACCGTGCTCGGCGCCAGCCTTCGCTGCCGCTTCGGCCTTTTCCCGCTGCTGTTTGTCCTCGTCATCCCAGCGCTTGCGCGCGGCGGCCGCAGCAGCAGGATCTCCCCGGTGATAGCGCAGGTCTTCCTGTTGCACGGTCTGGCCGGGTGGGGGCGTGGCGCTGAAGTGCACCACACCCTCGGCATCGACCCACTTGTAGACTTCCTCTGCCTGCACAGAAGCGGCCATGCACAGGCAGAACAGGACGGCGAGCTGGCTTCTCATGGAAAACCCTCTGCGTCAGGACGAGGACAGGTTAATCAGGGACGGGGAGCCGGCGCCAGCACTCCCGGGTGCATCTGGCGTGAACTGCTCTTCCGGGGCCAACGGCCGCGCCTGCAACCAGTGACCACCGTCGGGCGAGCGCAGTACCACGCCAAGCCCGCCCGGACTGCGCATGCGCAGGCGACGAGGCCTTCCATCGAAGCAGGCGGGATCCGGCAGCCGCATGGACTCCAGCGCATCACACACGCCTTGCAGGTCGAAGTCCGCGTCCACATCGAATTCCGCGATCTCGCCGTACCGCGGCCGGATCCATGCATCGAGTTGCAGGAGGCAAGACAGCACGCCGGCCAACTCCGGACGCGCGCGCTCGCGCAACCACTCGGCAACGTCGCGCTCGAGGACCGCCTGCACGCGCTCGGGCGCGAGCAACAGGCCAAGGTAGATATCGGCTCGCGCCTCGTAGACCGCGAGCCGATCCGTGGCATCTGCCATACCCGGTAGCAGGATTCCGGCACCCAGCAGCGCGTCCGCGAGCCGACGCATCAGGGCGCCGATGGGCAGACTACCCTCCAGCGCGAGCCATCGCAGCGTTCGCGACAGGATGTGCCCACTCACCAGCAACTGATGCGCAGTGACGAGGAAGTAGCCCTCCGCACCCTCTTCGGGGCCGAAGCTCAGGCTGCCGATGACATATTCCCCGTGCGCCTTGCCGTAGCCCGCGACAGGTCGCGTGAGCAGTTGCAACTCGGCGCGGCGCTCGAAGAACTCCGTGCCGGGAAGCAGGGTGTAGCCGAAGATGTTGATGTCCGGGAACACCGCCAGCAGCCGCCCGAGGTTCGCCTCGAAGCTGAGGAGATCGTCGCCCGGAAGTCCCCAGATCAACTCGGCCGACACCGGCACGCCGGCCTCTGCCATGCGCTGCGCGATGGGTCCGTACTCGTTCGCGGCCATGTTCTCGCGGTGACAGAGCTCGAGCGCGCGCGGCGTGAGTGTCTGCAACGCCAGCTGGTAGAAGGGCAGAAGCCCGTGCGCGTTCAGCAGCAGCACGATCTCCTGCACACGGGGGCTGTGCTTCTTTGACCAGGAAGTGGCAAAGCTGCGCGGCAGTCCGTGACGCTCCTTCAGATCGCAGATGAGGCGAGCCTTCGCCAGATCGTCTTTGAGGGCGCCGAAATTGGAATCCGCGAGCCAGATGTTCGGGATGCCCGCCTTGACGATCAGCTCCCAGTCGCGCCGCAAGCGCTCCAGAGGAAATGACAGCATCTTCGTGCCGATGGCGCCCGTACCCCATTCGCAGAAGGCGCAACTGAACGGGCAACCACGCGTCGTCTCGTAACTGACGGCGTCATACAGCGGGCGCCCTTCGTCGTCGCAGAGATCGATCACCTCGAAGGGCGATGGCAATTCCTCCAACCTCGTCTGGCGCGGGCGCGGAGCACTGCGGCAGAGAGCCCCGCCCGCATTCCGCCAGGCGATGCCGGGCACTGTTTCCCAGCGGGAACGCGGGGTATCGAGGAGTTGCTGGAAGGTGATCTCGCCCTCCCCCAGCACCACCACGTCGATGGCCTCACTGCCCAGCCAGTCCGCGGGCTGCTGCACGTGCGGGCCACCGGCGACGACGACGACGCCCGGGCACTGACGCCGGATTTCGCGGGCGAGATGGCTGAATTCGGCGGCGTTCCATGTGTAGATGCTGAGCCCCGCCACAGGGGGGAACTCCGCGTCTGGGGACACCTGCGGGAGTGAAGGCAACTCCGTGTCGATCCAGGGTTGCACCTGCTCGGCACTGCGGAAGTGCAGCTGCCGGAAACGCGTGGTGCCGGGGTGTGCACCGCGCTGACGGTACCAGGCGATCAGCGCGCCTGTGGTGGTGGGTGCGGCGTGGAATCCCTCCGAATCGAGGCTGAAAAGCAGGATCTCTCGCGTCTGACCCGTGCTCATGCGACAGATGCCAGCGGACGATCAGCGCGCACAAACAACCAGAGCACCGAACTCAGCAGCGCAAATCCTGCCGCACCGCCCAGCGTCGGCACCCAGCCGAAACCCTGGTCGAGGGCGAGCCAAGGCACCAGCGGGCCTACGATCACGCCCGCGATGTTCGCACCGGTGTTCATGATCCCCGTACCGGAACCCGCATGGGCGGGTGCAAGGAATGTCTGCGCCTCCCAGAACGCCGCCTCCGTGAACTGGGTGGAAGCAAAGCACAGGGACATCAGCGCGACGGCGAGGTAGCCGTTGTCCACATGCAAGCCCGCCACGAGGAACACCGCCGTGGCCGCCATGCCGCAGGCGCCGGGAATGCGGCAGCCGAGTTTGGGGCCAAGGCGGATGCAGAGTGCATCGCAACTCCAGCCGCCGGCCACGGCAGCAAGGCAACCCGTCAGCCAAGGCAAGGCCGCAAGCCAGCCGCCGTCCTCCAGAAGCGAGAATCCGCGCACCTTCACGAGGTAATGCAGGAACCACGTGAAGAAGAGGTAAAACACGACGTTCATCGAAAAATAGGCAAGCGCGAGCAGCAATGTGTCGCGGTTACGGAGCAGGCGGAGCCAGGTGCCCTTCTCCTCTGCGGGAACGCCCTCGAGCACCTCGCGGCCGGAGCGGATCAGAGCGAGTTCGGCAGCGCCGACAGCGCGATGCGCTGCCGGGTCATCGGTGGCGTACCACCACCACAAGAGGAACAGCAGCACACCGAACGGGATGTAGATGTAAAACGCGCTTTGCCAGCCCCAGGCAATCATCGCGGCCGCGACCAGCGGCTGGGTGGCTGCGGCACCCAGCGTGAGTCCGGCACTCGAGAGCGAGGTGGGCAAGCCCCAGTGCCCCACAGGAAACCATGCTGCGATCGCCACAGCCTGCACGGGGAAGATAGGCGCGTGCACGACGCCAACCAGGAAGCGCACCACCACCAGCACGCCGATCACCAAGGCGAGCGAGCCGCTCGATGCCATCTTCTTCGGCGGCAGCTACGCGGCGATCCCCGAGGTCTGGCGGCGCGGCAACGTGTTCGAGCAGATCGAGCAGGGCGGCAACCGGGGCCTCAAGGTGGGCATCATCT
>CAIXOY010000653.1 GCA_903921135.1 uncultured Gammaproteobacteria bacterium | reverse complement strand
CGCCAACTTCAACACCGACACGCACATCGTAGAGATGCGCTGGGACATGACCGAGGACTATCGCCTCGACGCGATCTACGGTCACTGGAACTCATCCGAAGTGGTGTTCACCGACTGGGATGGCACGCCGGATCTGCTCTACCACACCGACCGTCCCGGCAACTGGGACCAGGACAGCGTGGAACTGCGCATTACCGACACGGGTGATGACGCCTTCAGCTGGACCGCAGGCGTGTTCTTCTGGCAGTCGAGCTTCGACATCAAGCTGCGCAGCTACATCGGCTTCGCGGGTCCCTTCGTGCTGGATATCCCGCAGTTCGGCTTCCAGGACACCGACTCGCGCGCGGTCTTCTTCGAAGGCGACTACGCCGTCACCGATCGCCTGAGCTTCACGATCGGCGGCCGTTACTCCGAAGACGAGAAGACCTCCGCGGCCCGCGGTGGAGTCGACACCAGCCTCCCCGTGGGCGGCTTCGCTCCGGGCCTGAACGGTGATCCCTCGGACAGCTGGGAAGAGTTCACGCCGAAGCTCGGCGTCAACTACAAGGTGACCGACGACTCCATGGTCTACGCGACCTGGACCAACGGCTACCGCGCCGGCGGCTTCAACACCCGCGTAGGCTCCTACAGCGAAGCGATCACGCCGTACGACCAGGAGACGGTCGAGAACTACGAGATCGGCTACAAGAGCGCGTGGCTGGACAACCGCGTCCGTTTCAACACCGCCGTCTTCATGATGAAGTACGACGACAAGCAGGAAGAACTCCACCTGCCCGATACCTTGAGCGGCACGGGTCAGAAGACCGTGGTGGCCAACGCCTCCACCGCCGAGATGAAGGGTATCGAGTTCGAAATCCAGGCAGAGCCCACCGACAGCCTGTACCTGCGTGCCAACCTCGCCTACCTCGACGCGGCCTACGACGAGTTCACCTTCTTCGACGCGCTCGTGGGCGACACGGTGGATTTCAGCAACCTCGACTTCCGTCGCGCACCCGAGTGGACCGGCAACATCGACGCCACCTACGAGTGGGATGTGGCCGGCAACACCATGTGGGCTCGCGTTGCCTTGCACTACCTGGGCGAGCACGAGACCAACTTCGACAACTCCCCCGAGTTGCACAACGACGCGCAGAACCTGGTCGATGCCTCGATCAACTACGATTACGGCAAGACCCGCTTCAGCCTGTTCGGTCGCAACCTGACGGACGAAGACGGCTACATGATCGGCTACGACGTGGCGAGCATCTGGTCGTACTCGGCAGCCCGTCCGCCGCGCACCTGGGGCATCGAAGTCACCCACGAGTTCGGCGAGTAACGCAGAGGCCTCGCGCCGGCAACGGCAACGGGCAGTTCCAAGGCCTTCCACGCCCCGCGTGGAAGGCCTTTTTCATTCAAGGGCCCTCGTCGGGCACAGGAGAGGATCCGCATGAGCACAGACGCGCAACTCCAGCAATTGCTGGACACCCAGGCCATCCAGAACGCCATCGCCACCTACGCCCGGGCTCTCGACCGGCTCGACGAAAAGATGCTGCGCAGCGTTTTCCACCCCGGTTCGAAGCACGCGCACTTCTTCGAGGGACCCTCGTCAGACCCCTCGCTGCCCAGCAAGCCGGGCGCACCGCTCGACTTCGTGGCCTTCGCCTTCGACGTGCTGCGCTGCCATTCGCGCACGCATCACCAGTTGGGGCAGATGCTGATCGAGTTCGAGAGCGAGACGGTGGCGTTTGCCGAGACCTACTTCACGGCCCATCACCGTCAGCGCCAGATCGGCGACAAGCTCGCCGGTGCAACAGCCTGCGACACGGAGATGGATTACTTTGTGGGCGGCCGTTATGTAGACCGCTTCGAGAAGCGCAAGGGCGTGTGGAAGATCACGCATCGCACGGGCATGACCGACTGGACCCGTCTGGAGGCGCCGTCCTCGGCCGGCTTCGGCTCCATTGCCGAGCCCCAGATCGGTAAGCGCGGCAAGAAAGACATGGTCTACCGCGCGCGTCAGCTCTACCGCTGAGGCCTCTGCGCAGGGCGGATTCCGCGAGGAGCCGCCCTGCGTTCTTCATATTCCGTCTTCGCTTAGTGGTGCAAGCACCTGATTT
>CAIXOY010000652.1 GCA_903921135.1 uncultured Gammaproteobacteria bacterium | reverse complement strand
GCTCACGCGGGATGGCGTACACCTCACGCAGTTTTGCGGCAAGACCGGGCGCGGCCAGCAATCGCGCGGCGTTGCGCTGGCAGGCCACCGGATCGATGCCCGTGCGCTCGGCAATATCAGGCGTCAGCATGGTGGCCGGCGCAAGCATGGGGCACTTGTTGGCCTTGATCTCTTTCAGCGGGATGCGCGCCATGCCCGGCGGCAGGTCTTCACTGCGCGTGTAGAGCAATTCGCGGATGCGCGCGGCATCGAGCTCGATCAGGGGGGAAGGATCCAGCGTGAGGTTGCAGACGATCACCGAGTTGCGGTTGTCGGGATGCATGGCGATCGGCAGCACCAGCGCGCCACAGCCCTGCTCGGCGGGAAAGCGCGAGGAGACATGCAGCACAGGCTTGGGATCGCGCACCGGCAACTGTTGCAGCACCCAAGCCTTGTCACGTGCGTTCAGAGCCCACTCGAAGAGCTTCGGTTGCGCGGCGCGCAGCAAGCGGGCAAGGGCGATGGTGGCGCGCACATCCGAGAGCGCGTCGTGCGCTTTCTCGTGCAGAAGCCCGTTCGCGGCGGCGAGTTGTTCGAGCTTGAAACTGGGTTTGCCCTCGAGATCGGGCCAGCGGATGCCCTCAGGGCGCAACAGCCGCGCGAGGCGCATCACATCGATCAGGTCCCAGCGGGAATTGCCGTTGCGAAACTCGCGCTCGTACGGGTCGTAGAAGTTGCGGTACAGGCCGAAGCGCGTGAACTCGTCATCGAAGCGCAGCGTGTTGTAGCCCACGCCGCAGGTGCCGGGTGTGGCGAGCTCGGCATGGATGCGCGCGATGAACTGCGGCTCGGGCAGGCCCTCGGCGTTGGCGCGCTGTGGGGTGATGCCGTGCACCATGAGCGCGCCCGCGTGCGGGAGATAGTCCTCCGGCTGCTGGCAGAGAATATCGAGCGGTTCGCCGATCTCGTTCAGCTCGGCATCGGTGCGGATGCCGGCGAACTGGACTGCACGGTCGAGCGCGGCATCACGGCCGAAGGTCTCGTAGTCGTGCCAGTAGAAGCTCGCCGGTGCCGCCACGCCGTGCTGCTCAGCGCACGTCGATGTGTTGTTCGGCGATGCGCGCCTGCCAGAGCTTCGGGCCGCTGGTGTGCACCGAATCCCCGCGTGCGTCCACCGCCACGGTGACGGGCATGTCGCGCACCTCGAACTCGTAGATCGCCTCCATGCCGAGTTCGGGGAAGGCCAGCACGCGCGCGGCGGTGATGGCTTTTGACACGAGGTAGGCCGCGCCACCCACGGCCATCAGGTAGACGGCACCGTTGTCGCGGATGGCCTCGATCGCCACGGGGCCGCGCTCGCTCTTGCCGATCATGCCCATGAGTCCCGTCTGCTCGAGCATGGTGCGGGTGAACTTGTCCATGCGTGTGGCGGTGGTGGGGCCTGCGGGGCCCACGACCTCGTCGCGCACCGGGTCTACCGGGCCCACGTAGTAGATGAAGCGGTCTTTCATGTCGACCGGTAACTGTTCACCGCGCGCGAGCATATCGGTCATTTTCTTGTGCGCCGCATCGCGTCCCGTGAGCATGCGCCCGGAGAGCAGCAGCGTCTCGCCACTCTTCCACGTGGCGATATCCGCGCGCGTCAGCGTGTCCATGTTCACCCGGCGCGAGCCGCCCGCATCGCGCGAGAGCACGGGCCAGTCATCAAGCGAAGGTTGCTCCTGCAGCGCGGGGCCGCTGCCGTCCAACACGAAGTGCGCGTGCCGCGTGGCAGCACAGTTGGGGATCATCGCGACGGGCAGGCTCGCGGCGTGCGTGGGGTAGTCGAGGATCTTCACATCGAGCACGGTGCTGAGCCCGCCCAAGCCCAGCGCGCCGATGCCGAGCTGGTTCACTTTCTCGTAGAGCTCGATGCGCAGTTCCTCGATGCGGTTCGCGGGGCCGCGAGCCATCAGATCCTGGATGTCGATGGGATCGAGCAGGGACTCCTTGGCCAGCACCGCAGCCTTTTCTGCGGTGCCACCGATGCCGATGCCGAGCATCCCCGGTGGGCACCAGCCCGCACCCATGGTGGGCACGGTCTTCAGTACCCAGTCCACGATGGAGTCGGAGGGATTCAGCATCACGAGTTTCGATTTGTTCTCGCTGCCGCCGCCCTTGGCGGCCACGTGCACGTCCACGGTGTTGCCGGGAACGATCTGGTAGTGGATCACGGCGGGGGTGTTGTCGCGCGTGTTCTTACGCGCGCCGGCCGGGTCGGAGAGGATGGACGCGCGCAGCACATTGTCGGGCTGCAGGTAAGCGCGGCGCACACCCTCATTGATCATCTCGTCCACGCTCAGCGTGGCGCCATCCCAGCGCACGTCCATCCCCACTTTGAGGAACACGGTGACGATACCGGTGTCCTGGCAGATGGGGCGATGGCCTTCCGCGCACATACGCGAGTTGATCAGGATCTGGGCGATGGCGTCCTTGGCAGCGGGGCTTTGCTCGCGCTCCCACGCGCGGTGCATGGCCTGCACGAAATCGAGCGGGTGGTAGTAGGAAATGAACTGCAGCGCGTCGGCGACACTGGCGATCAGGTCGTCCTGTTTGATCAGGGACATCGAGGAGGGCTCCGCCGGTTGGGAGCGGGGATTCTACTGCAGCGCTGCTGTCGCGCGCATGGCGCGCTCCCACACCATCTCCCGTAGGAGCGGGCCATGCCCGCGACGGGCCTTACTGGGGCAAGGAGGTCGGCGGATTCTCCAACCGCGTCAGCCGCTGCGTCACCTGCTTGCGGAACTCGATCGTGGACTGCACCCACTGCTCGGTTTCCTTCAGACGGGACTCCTGTGCACGCTGGGTGTTGGAAACCGTGTTGACCGAACTGTTCATGCGCCCTATCGAATCCTGAAGCGCAGCCTGCTGCTGCTTCAGCGTGTCTACGGTGGCCGCTACCGTGGTGGCCTGCCCTAGCTGCTCCTTCAGACTGCTGATATCCGCCGTCGCCGTCGTGAGTTGCTTCTGCTGCGTGACGTAACTTCCTGCTGCCTTCTTCATGCCGGACTCGAGTTCCGTGAGGCGACCATCGTTCTTGCGCCATGCCGAGGCCCAGAGCTTGTCGACCTCGCCGCCGAGTTCCTTGATCTTCACCTGCATGGCGGCGCTCGACTGGTTGACGTTGTCACCGGTGACCGAGAGCTTGCCTTCCAGATCAGCGATGCGCAGATTCGCCTGTGCCAATTCGGCATCCAGTCGCACCGTCTGCTGGTAGAGCAGGCCGGCAACCGCGGCGGTTGCCAGACCCACGACCAACGCGAGTATCGCCACATAAGACGTCGAGCCCCCTGCGGCCGGTGCCGCAGACGAAGCATCCTGCCGGGCAGCACGCGGAGCAGGCGCCGGCTCGGCGCGCTGGCGCCGATGCGAGCCCTCGTCATCGTCACGTGTGGGCACGATCAACGGAATATCGGTCAGCTTGTCGTCGGGACTGGGCATGGCGGCGCGGTCAGGGGAAATCTGGCCGGATTATAGGCAACAAAAAAGGGGCCGTCGGGCCCCTTTGTTGCCGCACTAGTGCGCGATCAGAGCAGACTCATCACGAGCCACAGCACCACGGCAAGCGCGATGGAGCAGTGGATCACGCCACGCACCGTGGCGATGGCAGGCCAGAGCTTGCCCTTGATGGCGTTCAACTCGAGCGCGGCAATGATGGCCACACACACACCGAGCGCGGCGGCGCTGGCACTGCCCAGAAGACCGTGCGAAAGATGCGCGGAAGAACCCATGAACAGCAGCATCGGGCCCGAGAACAGCACGTTGGTGCGCGAGGCGAGCAGCGCCTTCGGGCCAGCCGCAGCAGCGTCACCCGGCACGATGCCGCAGACGATCTTCTGGTTCGGCCAGATGATGAGCCACACGTTCAGGAACATCAGCGTGCCCAGAAGTGCACCAATGGTGATGTCGAAGGTCCAGGCGCGGGTCGGGTGACCATAAAGGCCCAGGATAACGACACCGGAGAGGAAGGTAAGCAGCGCACCGTAACGGAACCACCAGAGTGCGCGCGGAGCGAGCTTCTTCACGGCATCGGACTTCGCGTCGGGGGTCGCTTCCTTGAAGTACTCGCCCTGCACGAAGTTGAAGTAGTACAGCAGGCCGATCCAGGTGACGCCGGCCATGAAGTGGACCCAGCGCGAGAGCTGTGCGGCTCCGGCGAGACTGAAGATATCGGGATTCATGCGTTTCTCCTCTGAGCTGTGTGTGTCCGTCGTGCGGCTACTGCGGATCCGCGCATGGCGACGCGCACGCGATGCGGCAAGGCATCGTCCGTAGTGTAGGCGGCACTCCCGGAATTGGGAACCACAAAGAGAAAGCCCCGGACGATGCCGGGGCTTTCTGGTACAGCGAGGCTGCGGGAGGAGGCTTACATCATGCCGCCCATACCGCCCATGCCACCCATACCGCCCATGTCGCCACCACCGTGGCTGTGGCCGGACTTGTCTTCAGGCATCTCGGCGACCATCACCTCGGTGGTGATCATCAGAGCTGCGATAGACACGGCCGCCTGCAGTGCGGTGCGGGTCACTTTGGTCGGGTCCAG
>CAIXOY010000651.1 GCA_903921135.1 uncultured Gammaproteobacteria bacterium | reverse complement strand
GGAGCAACTTCCCAAGACCGTGAGCGGTAAGATCCGCCGGGTGGAGCTGCGCGAGCGCGAATGGGCACGCTCGCCGTGAGCGCCCCTGCTGCCGCGCCATTCCGGAGGACTGCATGCTGCAGATGAGCGATGCGACGGGATCCACCCGCGAACCCCTGCTCGAGATCACGATCGGCGAAGCCTTCAAAGGAACAGCCGGGCGCTTCCCCGATCACTTGGCGCTGGTCGTGCGACATCAAGGCATACGCTGGACCTGGGCCGAGTACGCACGCGAGGTAGACCGCCTGGCCGCGGGGCTTCTCACGCTGGGCATCGCGCCCGGCGACCGGGTAGGGATCTGGTCACCCAACCGCGTCGAGTGGTGCCTCACGCAATTCGCCACCGCGCGCATCGGCGCGATCATGGTCTGCGTGAACCCCGCCTACCGCCTCTATGAACTCGAGTACGCGCTGAACAAGGTGGAGTGCAAGGCACTGATCACCGCCGAGCGCTTCAAGAGCAGCGACTACCTCGTCATGCTGCAAACGCTGGCACCGGAGCTCGCACGCTGCGCCCCCGGGCACCTCGATTCGCACGCGCTGCCGCACCTGAAGACCGTGATCCGCATGGGCGAAGAGCGCACGCCGGGGATGTTCAACTTCGAGGCCATCTGTGACGTGGGCACCTCGGACCTTGCGCAGATCGAGCCGATCGCAGCGGGCCTTCGCACCAACGACCCGATCAACATACAGTTCACCAGCGGAACCACCGGCAACCCCAAGGGCGCGACACTCACCCACCGCAATATCCTGAACAACGGCATGATCCTCGGCGACAGCATGCGGCTCACCGAGAACGACCGCCTCTGCGTGCCGGTGCCGCTCTACCACTGCTTCGGCATGGTGATGAGCAACCTCGCGTGCATGACGCATGGCAGTGCCACGGTGTTTCCCGGCGAGGGTTTCGACGCGCTCGCCACGCTGGAGGCCGTCGCCGAAGAACGCTGCACCGCACTTCACGGCGTGCCCACCATGTTCATCGCCGAACTGGAGCACCCGCGCTTCGGCGAGTTCGACCTCAGCTCCCTGCGCACCGGTGTGATGGCAGGCTCGCCCTGCCCCGTCGAGGTCATGAACAAGGTGATCTTGCAGATGCACATGTCCGAGGTGCTGATCGCCTACGGACAGACCGAAACCAGCCCCATCAACCACATGACCGCCATCGACGACCCCATCGACAAGCGCGTGGGCACGGTGGGTCGCCCGGCCTCGCATTGCGAGATCCGCATCTGCGGCCCTGACGGGCGCACGTTGCCGGTGGGCGAGCACGGCGAGATCTGCTGCCGCGGCTACAGCGTGATGCCCGGTTACTGGGGTGACGAGGACAAAACCCGCGAGACCATCGACGCCGAGGGCTGGCTGCACTCGGGCGACATCGGCGTGATGGACGAGCAGGGCTACACGCAGATCACCGGCCGCATCAAGGACATGATCATCCGCGGCGGAGAGAACGTGTACCCGCGCGAGGTAGAGGAGTTCCTCTACCGCCACCCGGCCATTCTCGATGTGCAGGTCTTCGGTGTTCCCGACACGAAATACGGCGAGCAGGTCTGCGCCTGGATCCGCGCGCGCCCCGGCACGCAACTCACGGCCGAGGAAGTGCAGGCCTTCTGCCGCGACCGCATCACGCACTTCAAAATTCCGCGCCATATCCGCTTCGTCGAGGAGTTCCCGATGACGGTGACGGGCAAGGTGCAGAAGTTCCGTATGCGTGAGCAGATGGCGGCGGAACTGGCCGGAGAGACGGGCACGTGAAGTCCTCTGCCCTGGCCACGCCTGCCGGCGCCGCGGTGCCGGGCACCTACGCCAAGGGGCGTACGCGTGCCGCGGACATACTGGACGCGGGCGTCAGCGTGCTGATAGAGCACGGCTACCACAACTTCTCCCTTCGCCGCGTGGCCGACGAAGCCGGGCTACGACTGGGCAACCTGCAACACTATTTCCCGAGCAAGGACGCACTCGTTCAGGCCATGCTCGATCGCGTGATCGAGGCTTACCTCGCACGTTTCGTGCGCATACAGGAGAGCGGTCTCGATCCCGAGGCGGAATTCCGCCAGATCATCGAAATGGTTTTCAGGGACCTGAACACGCGGCGCACTACCGTGTTCTTCCCCGAGTTGTGGTCGCTCGCCAACCACGACACCGTGGTCGCCGGGCATATGGACCGGATGTATGCACGCTACCGGGACGTGCTGGGCGCCTCCATCGCACGCTTCAACCGGGCACTCGACGAGGCGCAGGTAGGCAGGCTCGCGCTGTTCGTCTCGGCATCGATCGAGGGGCACACCGTCTTCGTCGGCCACGGCAAACCCTGGCGCAAGCAGACGCAGGATGTGGTCGCGCTCGCCACGGCCTCTTTCCTGTGGCTGATCCGCTCGGGCAGTACGTCGTCACCGGCCGCGACTGCATCACCCGCGAGGGGGCCGAAACGGTTGCGGGAAGTAGGTCATTTGAACTAGTTTTCGCCAACGATGCGCGTTGGCATCCGGGGGACAACAGACGTGATGAAAACGACTATCCGGGCGGCCCTGTGGCTTGCCCTCGTGCCCTTCCTGCCCGCGCAGGCAAACGAGGCACTCCTGCGCCACAACTGCGGGGCCTGTCACAGCGATCCGGCCAACCCGGAGGCGCCTCTCAGCCGCATCAGCGAGCAGCGCAAATCCCCCGAAGGCTGGGAAATGACACTGCAGCGCATGCAGACGGTCCACGGCGTGCAGTTCTCCGATCCGGAAGGCAAGGCAGACGCCTCGGGCGTGCTGTTCCAGCTTGTGAAGCACCTGTCCGACACCCATGGCCTCGCGCCTGCAGAAACCGCGGGTTTCCGCTACACGCTGGAGCGACGCCACAACACGGTCGATGTTCCCGAGGACGCCGAGTACGCGGTGATGTGCACGCGCTGCCACTCCAACGCGCGCGTCGCGCTGCAGCGCCGCACGGAACCCGAGTGGCGCAACCTCATCCACTTCCACCTCGCGCAGTTCCCCACCACCGAATACCAGATCGGAGGGCGTGACCGGCAGTGGTTCCCGATTGCGCTGGAGCGCACGCTCCCGATGCTGGCCGCGGCGTACCCGCTGCAGACCACGGAGTGGGCTGCCTGGCAGCAAACTGCCAAGCCCGCGCTCGCGGGCCGCTGGCGTGTCACCGGCCGGATGCCCGGCAAAGGTGATTTCGACGGCGTCATGACGGCAGAAGTCGGGGATGCGGATTCGTACTCGGTAGCGCTGACCGGAACCTTCAGCACGGGCGAGGCGCTGGAGATGGACGGACACTCCGTCGTCTACACCGGATTCGAGTGGCGAGCCAATCTCGAGGGAGACGCCGCGGCGGGCGGGCCCGGCTATCTGCAAGTGCTCGAGGCCAGCGCCGACGGCAGCACATTGAGTGGCCGCATGTTCCCGCCCGAGCACCCCGAGCGCGGCATCGACATACAGGCCCGTCGCGATGACGGCACACCCAGGCTGCTTGCCGTATCGCCCGCACAACTGAAGCGTGGCGGTACTTCGACGATCAGACTTTCGGGGAGTGCTCTTTCGGGCGCTCCTGCTTTGGGGCAGGGCATCCGTGTGGTGCGTACCGTCTCCCGCGATGCTGACAGCGTGGTGCTGGAGGTAAGCGCCGATGCAGATGCCGCAGTGGGTGTGCGTGATCTGGCCGTGGGCAAGAGCACCCTTCCCGCCGCGCTCACCGTCTTCGACAACGTCGACCGGGTGGAGGTCTGGCCCGCGTACTCCGTGGGGCGCGTCGGTGGCAACGGTGGCTCCCAACCGGAGGTGCAGGGGCGCTTCGAAGCCATCGCCTGGGCGGACGGCCCCGACGGGCAGGCGAACACGACGGATGATCTGCGGATCGGCCCCGTGAAAGCGACCTGGTCGGTTGCGCCCTGGAACGAGAAAGCCGCCGAGGATCGCGACGTCGAGTTTGCCGGCAGCATGGACAAGGACACTGGCGTTTTCACGCCCGCCGCAGCCGGCCCCAACCCCGCGCGCAAGCAGAGCACCAACAACGCAGGCAACCTCAAGGTCATCGCCACCGTGGGCGAGGGCGAGGCGGCACTGAGCGGCGAGGCCCAGTTGCTGGTGACGGTACAGCGCTGGATCAACCCGCCCCTCTGGTAAGCAAGGACACAGTACCCCGATGGGCATCTACCACCTGCAGGCGCACAACCTCCACGAGATCGAGGTCGACTCGCGGCGACTGCTGTTTCATATCCCGAGCAGCGCGCTCTTCGAGTCAGACGCACTCACGGGCGCGCTGATCGCAGAGCTGCGCAGGGAACCCGGCCGCACGCTGGAAGACCTGCAAGGCGCACTCGGCCCGCGTTTCGGCTGCGCCGAGATCGCCACCGCCATCGATGAGTTGCAGGATCTGCAGATCCTGCGTGCGGAGGGTGTGGCTGTTGCCACGCAGCGCCCACGTGTCAGCAGCCTCCCGCTCACCACCGTGGTGCTGAACGTCAACACAGGCTGCAACCTCAGTTGCACCTACTGCTACAAGGAAGACCTGGACACGCCGGCCAACGGCCGCAAGATGAGTCTGGAAACCGCGCAGCAATCCATCGAAATGCTGCTCAGGGAGTCACCTGAGCAGCCTCGCTACACGATCGTGTTCTTCGGCGGAGAGCCTCTGACCAACCTCCCGCTGATCCGCCAGGTGGTGGCGTGGGCAGAACCGCTCTTCGCCGAGCGCGGCAAACGTCTCGATTTCTCTATCACCACCAATGCGACACTGCTCGATGAGCAGACGATCGCCTTCCTGCAGCAGCATCGCTTCAGCATCGCGGTGAGCATCGACGGACCGAAGGCCGTACACGACAGGAATCGCGTGACAGTGGGCGGCCAGGGCACCTACGAGACCGTCGCACGCAAGGTTCGCCTGCTGCTCTCGACGTATCGCGCCCGACCGGTGGGCGCACGCGTCACCCTGACGCGCGGCACCACCGACATCATCGGCATCTGGGACCACCTCTTCAACGAACTCGGCTTCGCCGAGGTGGGTTTCGCGCCGGTGACGGCGGGCGATGTCGCGGACTTCAACCTGAGCGGTGACGAACTGGTGTCCGTGTTTTCCAGTATGAAAACCCTCGGCGAGCACTACATCGAGGCAGCCTGCGAAGGGCGCAACATCGGCTTTTCGAACCTGCACCAGTTGCTCACCGACATCCACGAGGGCGCCAAGAAGGCCCTGCCCTGCGGCGCAGGCTATTCCATGGTGGCAGTGGATCGCGAAGGTGGCGTGAACCTCTGCCACCGCTTCACCGGCTCGGAACTGCCCACCTTCGGCAACGTCGACACAGGCCTCGACCGGGCCGCGCTCGGCAGCTTCCTCGAGCAGCGCCTGGACCGGAGCGGCACAGGCTGCGACACCTGCCGCATCCGCAACCTCTGCTCGGGCGGCTGCTACCACGAGAGCTACCAGCGCTACGGCGACCCCGCGCACCCCACGTACCACTACTGCGACCTGATGCGCGACTGGGTCGATTTCGCGCTCGGCGCCTACGCGCGCATTCTTGCCGCCAATCCCGGATTCTTCAGTACCCACCTCGCCCCACGGAGGGCCCGGTCATGAAACACCTGAAACCGCTGAACGCAAAAGCCGAACTGATGGAGGCCGCCAGCAACCCGGAGGCACGCGCCGAAGTCGTGGCGATGCAGACCGTCGTGGGCTGCGCCTCCACCACTGACCCGGGCTGGGAAGTCGATGCCTTCGGTGGCGTGGCGGGCCTGTGCCAACCGATGGAGTCGGACCTCTACGGCTGCGCCGATCCTTGCTGGTGGCCCGCGCAGGTCCCCGATCTGATGAACACGCATCCCGACTGGGACCAGAACGCACCGTCAGCCGGCCAGGACTGGCGCAAGCTCGATGCCGTGTTCCCGAAGGCCCGAGACTGAGGCACGCCGCATGCGCACATACCGCAACCTGATCCTTCGTGCGGGCTTTGCCAGCCTCGCGTTGCTGCCCGTGCTGCTCGGTGGATGCGCCAAGGCTCCTCGGGATTACATGGCCATCGCCAACCGGCCGAACCAGGTGAGCCTGATCGATCTTGAGGATCGCAAGGTCGTGCGGACGTGCCCTCTTCCGGGCCGCTTCGGTGCAGGCACCCTGCAGATGTCGCCCGACAAGCGCACGGCCTATGTGCTGACAAACCACTTCGAGAACATCTACGGCGTGGATCTCGACACCTGCAAGATCACCTTTTCGGCCATCCAGAGCGAGGGCAACACCCGCATCAAGACCATCGCCGCCTTCGCGGTGAGCGCAGATGGCGCAGAGCTTTATGTGCACCAGAACCCGTCGCTGCTGCTGCGCGACCGCTATGAGGTGCAGGAACCGCGCATGGCGGTCTACCGCATAGCCGACGGGCTGGAAGCGAAGCCGGTACGCAGCTTCCCTGCCCCACGCCAGGTCAATCTGATGCAGACCGACGCCAAGGGCACGCTCTATCTGGCCGGACGGGACATCTACACGATGGATGTGAACACCGGGGCCTACAGCGTGAAACTCGAGAGCCAGAGCCGTGTGGAGCCGCGCTACAGCCAGCGCGATGTGCTCTCGGTCTGGCCGCTGGGGCAGCAGTCCGGCGAGTTCATCCGCATGTACACGGCACAGCGCTTCGCAGACGAAACGAAGAAGCCCGAAACCGCAGAACTCGTGTGGGGCTACGAGCGCATCGATCTCGCCACCGGAGAGGCGAGCACGCGGGATTTCGGACCGCTGAACGTGGTGCTCTTCTCCGGCATGACCCGCCCGCATCACCCCAACGAGATGTTCGGCGCGCTCTCGCAACTGCAGAAATTCGACGTGGAGAAACAACAGCTCGTCAAAAGCGTGGATCTGGAGCACAGCTACTACTGCGTGAACTTCTCCAGCGACGGCTCGAAGGTCTATCTCGCGGGCACCTACAACGACATCGCGATCTACGACGCGGAGACTCTGGAAAAACTCGGCAACATCCAGTTGCCCGGCGGCGACATGTCGCTCGCCACCGCACAGGTCTTCCCGCGCGCGCTGTAGGAGCGGGCCATGCCCGCGACTGCTGCCGATCGAGCAAGGTGTCATACCCGATCGCCGTGGGAGCGGGCCATGCCCGCGACAGTCCGCATCCTGAAGGGTCGTCACCATGAGCCCTTCTGATCTGCTCCGCCCACACCGCTGGTCAATCGCAGGGCTGGTGCTGCTGTCGCTCGGCGTCTCCTCGTTCGGCCTTGCTCAGCCCTGGCTGACCAAACTCCTGATCGATGACGGGCTGCTGGCAAAAGACTTCCAGGCAGTCGTGCGCTGGGCACTCGCACTGCTCGGCGTCTCCCTGATCGCATCCGTGGCCACGGGCTTCAACCGCTGGTGCTACACGCGCCTCTCCGGACGCATCCTCTTCGCGCTGCGCGAACGCGTGTACGCGCACCTGCAACGCCTCTCCCCCGCCTTCTACGCCCGCAACCGCGGCGGCGACATCCTCGCCCGCCTCGACGGCGACGTGGCAGAGATACAGCGCTTCGCGCTCGACAGCCTCTTCGCCGGCATCAGCGGCGTCTTCGGCCTGATCGGCACGATGACACTCATGCTGTTGCTGAACCCCATGCTCACGCTGCTCGCGCTGGCCGTCGTTCCGCTCGAATGGCTATGGCTGCGAACCATGCGAAAGCGCGTGCGCGAGCGCGCCGGCGAGGT
>CAIXOY010000650.1 GCA_903921135.1 uncultured Gammaproteobacteria bacterium | reverse complement strand
TATCGGGCGTTTCGTGAACATGGACAAGGGCGACTTCGTCGGCCGCGAGGCCGCGCTCGCCGAGAAAGCCTCCGGTGGTGCGCTGCGCCTGCTGTCCTTCGAGGTGGACGCAGCGGATGCCGACGCCATCGGCGATGAGCCCATCTGGCACGACGGCACGGTGGTGGGCTGGGTCACCTCGGGCGGCTACGGGCACACCGTGGGCAAATCCCTTGCGCTCGGCTATGTGCCGGCGGAGTTGGCGCAATCCGCCGGGCAGTTCGAGATCGAGATCATCGGCGAGCGCCGTGCGGCGCGGCGTCTGGACGGTGCGGCAGTGGACGCGCAGGGCACCCGCATGCGGGCCTGATGGTGCACACTGGCGGCGGCTTTCGACATAACACGAACACGAGGCAGCGCAGATGAATCAGCCGCAGGAGAAAGACGAGGCGCCATCACTGGTGGCGCGCTGGTATGTGCTGATCATGACGGTGTGCGTCTACACGCTCAGCATCGCGGACCGCTACGTGATGTCGACGGTGCTGGAGCCCATCCGGCTCGATCTGCAGCTCACGGACTCCGGCATCGCCTTCCTCACCGGTGTCTCGCTCGCGCTCTTCTACGTGATCTTCGGCTTTCCGCTCTCGGCGCTGATCGACCGCGGCAACCGCCGCAAGATCATCGCCATTTCGGTGATCGTCTGGTCGGTGATGACAACCTTCTCGGGGCTCGCCAAGACCTACTGGCACCTGCTGCTATCACGCGTGGGCGTGGGCATCGGCGAGGCCGGTGGCACGCCGGGCGCAAGTTCGCTGCTGGCGGATTACTTCCCGGCAGACCGCCGCCCCATGGCGCTAACCATCTTCGCGCTGGGTGCGCCGATTGGCGCGTGGCTGGGAGCGGATGTGGCCGGCAGCATCGCGGATGCGCAGGGCTGGCGGGGCGCTTTCCTGTGGCTCGGCATACCGGGCATCCTCTTCGGCGCGCTGTTCTACCTGACGGTGAAAGAGCCACGCCGAGGCCGCTTCGATGCGGTGCAAACCGATGCCGGTGACGCACCCACCTTCCGCGAGACCATGGCCTACATCTGGAAGCAACCCGCCGCCGTGCACGTGATCATGGCGAGCGGCGTTTCGGCGCTCTGGGGCTGGGGCTTGATGTGGTGGACGCCGGCCTTCCTGATGCGCACCTATGATCTGAGCGCAGGCCACGCAGGCGACATCACCGGCCCCATCCATCTGGTGGGCGGCGCGATCGCGACCATCGCCACGGGTTGGCTGCTGGCACTGCCCAAAATGACGGACCCGCGCCGTGTGATGCGCTTCATGGGCGTGATCGTGGGCGTGGCCACCCTCGCGTCATGGGTGGTCTACTGGACACGCGACCTCGAACTCGCGCACGCGCTCATGTGGTTCTTCATACCCTCGATCTACTTCTACATCGGCCCGACCTTCGGGCTGCTGAACAATCTGGTGGAGCCGCGCATGCGCGCCATGGCCTGCGCCTGGCTGCTGTTCGTGGCAAACGTGTTCAATCTGATCGTCGCGCCACAGGCCGTGGGAATGCTGAGCGACTGGTTTGCCACGGGCCCGGACGTGGATGCGAACTCCCTGCGCTTGGCCATGCTCTGCCTGGTGCCCACGGGCCTGTGGGCCACGTGGCACTTCTTTGCTGGGGTACCGCACATGATTCCCGATCAGGAGAAAGCCACCGGCGTACGTTACGTGCCGGCGGCCTGAAAGAGGCTCAGCTCCGGGCGAGAGGTCCCAGCGCCTCTCGCAGCGGGCCCAGCCATTCGCTGTAGGGCTTCCACTGGTCCACGCCGTCACGGTTGATGGGGCGGCGTACCTGTTCCGAACTCGCGGTGTGCACGCGGCGCTCGGTCTTGTGGAACTCGAGACAGGCCTGCTCGAAGGGCAGTCCGCAGTAATCGAGAATCCGCCGCACGCTGCCTTCCAGATCCGCCAGCACATCGTCGTGGTCCACACGGAGCACACGGCCCGGCAGCACTGCGTCCCAGTGCTCCATCATCTCGACGTAGCTGCTGTAGTAGCGCCCGATGTCTTCCTGGCTGTACGCAAACTGGTGACCGCGCGCGTAGAGCTGCTTGAAGTTGCTGAAACAGCAGTCCATGGCATCCCGGCGCGCATCAATGATGCGGGCATTCGGCAGCATCAGGTGGATCAGCCCGATGTTGCGGAAGTTGTTGGGCATCTTGTCGATGAAGCGCGGTTTGCCGGTGCGGTAATCGAGGGTGTCCCGCAGATACTCCTCGCCAAAACGGCGGAACTGCTCCTCGGGCAACTCCTGCAGCACACGCGGATACGGCGGCTCGCCCATGCGGTCTCTGCCGCTCAGGTTCGAAACGAGCCTTGGCACATTGGCGAGTTCCGTGGTGCCCTCGACCTGTGAGTGCGAGGCGAGTATCTGTTCGAGCAGAGTGGAACCCGCGCGCGGCATGCCCACCACGAAGATCGGCGCCGGGCTGTCGCAGCCCCAACCCTTGCGTTCATTGAAGAACTCCGCCGAGCACACCTCACGCAGACGCTTCGCCGAGCGCTCGTGCATCGGCGCGCGGTAACGGCTCTGGCTCTTCTTGATGGCGTTGCCGCGCTCGTAGTATGTGAAGGAATCGGCGTATTCGCCGCGGTCTTCCAGCCCTT
>CAIXOY010000649.1 GCA_903921135.1 uncultured Gammaproteobacteria bacterium | reverse complement strand
TTCGAACGAGGTCTTCGCCTTGGAGAGCGACATCATCACCTGATGCAGGTTGTCGGCCTCGCCCAGCGCGAGCTTGCGGACCCCGTCCTCGGCCTCCTGGATCTTCGTGTTCGTGTCGCTCACCTGCTGGCCCAGCCAGTCGGCGAAATCGGCCTGTTTGGGCGCGCCGGCCTGACCGGGCGCGACGATCTGCGTCAGTGCATCGATGGGTGCGATGGGCGGGATGGCCATCAGTTGTCTCCTCCGATTTCGAGCGCGCGCAGCGCCATGCTGCGGGCGGCGTTCATGGCACGCACATTCGCCTCGTAGGCGCGGGTGGCCGTCATCATGTTCACCATCTCGTCGACGGGATTGACGTTCGGCAGCGCCACGTAGCCCTGCGCGTCGGCATCCGGATGGCTGGGGTTGAAGACGAGGCGCGGCGCGGTATTGCGCTCCACCACAGCGGCCTCGCCCACGCCGCTCAAAAGGTCGCCGAACTCCGTCTCGGAGGCGCGCGCCACTACGTCCAATGGCTGGTAGGTGCGCCCGCCCACACCGCGACTGGTGTTCACGTTGGCCAGGTTGCTCGCCACCGCTTCCATGCGCGCGCGCTGGAAGTCCATGCCCGAGGCACTGATCTCGAAAATGCTCATGTAGTCCATCAGCCGCGGCCTCCCTTGATGGCGGTGCTCATCAGGCTGCCGAACTGCGACTGTGCGCGCAGCAGCGCCTGGTAATGCGTGGTGTTCTTCGAGAGCCAGACCATCTGGCGATCGAGCAATACGCTGGTCGCCTCCGGGTCCTGCACGGGCGTGGCGTCAATCTCGCCGAGCGCAGCACGCACGCTGTCGGTGTCGCCGCCGGATTCCAGCGCCGATCGCATGCTGTCCATCACCTCCTCGAAGTCGACGCGCAGCGGGCGATAGCCGGGCGTCGAGGCGTTGGCGATGTTGTTGGCGATGGTCTGGTGCGTTGCCAGCGACACGTCCAGCGCCTTCGCAACAAGGGCTCCGGTCACGCTGTCCAAGGGTCCGCTCATGGAGATCTCCTACTGGATGATGAGTTGGGCATGCAGGGCACCGGCCCGCTTGATGCCCTGGAGGATGGTGATGACATCGCGGGTGCTGGTCTTGATCTGGCGCAGCGCCGTCACGAGATCGCTGATCGAGGTGCCGGAGGGAAGGTCCACGGCCTGCGCCACGCCCTCGCGCACATCGATGTCGGTATCGGGCACCACCACCGTACGCACGCCAGGCGCGGTGCCGCCGATGTTCACCTCGCCCAGATTGGGCTGCGAGACCTGGTAGTCGGTGGAGATGATCACCTTGATCTCGCCGTGCGAAATCGTGACGTCGCTGATGCGCACATCTCCGCCCGAGACCACCGTGCCGGTGCGCTCGTTGATGACGACGCGCGCGACCTGGTCGGGCGTGATGGAGAGGTTCTCGATGCCGGTGATGAGATCGACCACGTCGGTGTTACCGGAAGGCACCCGCACCGCCACCTTGCCCGCGTGCACGGCCGTTGCGCGGCCGGGTCCGAGACGCGCATTGACCGCGTTCTTGATGCGGCTCGCGGTGGTGAAATCCGGGTCATCCAGCAGGATGTTCACCGTGCCCTCGGCGCTCACCAGTTCGTCTGCCGTGCTGCGCTCGACCGATGCTCCGCCCGGGATCATCCCCACGGTGGGGTGGTTCTTCTGCACCACGTTGCCGTTGTAATCGAACTTGAAACCACCCACCGAAATCTGCCCTTGTGCGAGCGCGTAGACGCGGTCGTTGGCGGCCTTGAGCGGGGCCATCAGCAAGGTGCCGCCGACCAGGCTTCGCGCATCGCCCATCGAGCTCACGTTGGCGTCGAGCTTGTCGCCGGGCTGCGAGAACGGCGGCAACGAGGCGGTCACGATCACGGCCGCGACGTTGCGGCTGTTGATGTCCTCGGGCGGCACTTTCACGCCGAACTGCAGCAGCGCATTCGTGACCGACTGCATGGTCGCCTTGCTGCGCGTGGAATCACCCGTGCCGGCCAGACCCACCACGATGCCGTAACCGACAATGTCGTTGTCACGCGCACCTTCGATGCGGGCGATTTCCTTGATGCGCGTGGCGCTGCCCGAGGCAGCCGCGGCCGCCACCGTGCCTGCGGTAGCAGCGAGCCACAACGACAGCGCGATGCGGGCAAACAGACCATCAGCACGTCTCATGTGCATGCCCTCAGATGACGCCGATCTTGTCGAGGAAGCGGTAGACCCAGTTCCGTTTCTTGCCGTCGTCTTCCACGGGGTAGCCGTTGTAGACGATGCGTGCATCCTGCAGGCGCGGCGAAGGCACCGTGTTGTCGGCGGCCACATCGACAGGCCGGATGATCCCGCTCACGCTGATCAGCTGCTCGTCGCCGTCCAATGCGATGCGCTGGCTGCCCTCGACGTGGAGGTTGCCCGCTGCATCGATGGATTTCACGGCGACGGTCATCGCCGCTTTGAGCGTGCCGGCACGCTGTGTCACATCACCCGCGGCGCGGTTCACACCAAGGTTGAGCGCCGCCTCGTCGGTGAGGCTGCCGGCGTTGATGTCGCCCGAGAGCCCATACTCACGGCCGACCTTGCGGTCGGAGGCCGTCTTGGCCTGTGCGTTCTCGAGAATGATGATGGTGAGCGCATCGCCCACCCGGAAGGCTTTCTTGTCCGACACGAAGGACTGGAAGCTGTCTTCGGAATAGAGGTTCTCGGCCTGCAGCGGCGCGGCGGTGGCCGCGCAGACGAGCAGCGCGGCGAGCGCCATGACGCGGTAAAGGGTGTTCATCTGTGTCACCTGCCTGTCAGTGTGTTGCACGGTCCGTGACCTCCACGCGGTTGCGTCCCGTCACCACGGCATCAAAGGATTCATCCGAATTGCGCGCCCGCAGAGCGATCGTGTCGCCCACGAAACCGCGGCGCAGCGCGGTGGCAGTGGCCGTGATCTCGATACCGCCAGCGCGAGAGATCACCAGCGCATCGGCCCCGAATTCCACCGCGGGCGCGGGCTCCAGATGCCGCAAGACCAGCACCTCGCCGGCTTTCATCGCCACCGTGAGCTGATGATCGGCAGCAGGCGTTGCCCGTTCCCCGGGATCCACGCCCGCGAGATCCGCCCAGCCCTCGGCGAAGAGCGGTTCCTCGGCCAGTGTCTTCCCCGCGATGTCATCGATGGCGTTCCACGCGCGGACCTCGCCCTCGACCTTGAACCAGAGCGGCAGCCGCTCACCGCCCTCGCCCAGCACCACCCACACGGCGCTGCGCCGGCGCAACTGCGTGAGCCCTGCCGCATCGAAATGCCAGCGC
>CAIXOY010000648.1 GCA_903921135.1 uncultured Gammaproteobacteria bacterium | reverse complement strand
CCGAGAAAAAAGACTGGGTGGTTGACAACAGCTACGCCGCTGCCGTCGCCGAGGCCCGTCGTGTCGCTGAAAAGGATGGTCCGCCCAACTTGCTGACCGTTCCCGTTCCCGCTCCGAAGGAGGCCCGGTCGTGATCAAGTCCAAGCAGTTCATCCTCGTCGCGGCCGCGGCCGCGATGCTGCACACCGGTGCAGCCTTTGCGCAGAACTCCCTCGAGAGTCTGTTGGCTGACGTTCAGGCCGCTCGTGCCGCGGAGCAACAGACCTTCCAGCAGCGCGCATCTGAGTTCAATGCCGCGCCTGCCGACCAACAAGCCAAGATGCTCTCGGATGCCCAGGCTCGCCGCGAGGCTCTGTCCGGTGAATCAGACAAGCTGTCTGCTCAGTTCTCCGCCAACGAACTGGTGATCAACGAAGCGGACAAGAAGCTCCGGGACAAAGCTGCCTCGCTCGGATTGCAGGAGGTCTTCGGTCTGGCGCGTCAGGTTGCCGGCGATGCTGCCAGCGTCCTTCAGCAGTCGATGGTTTCCACGCAATTCCGCTCCACCGGTGGTGAGCTGAATCGGGACGAGTATCTCCGCGCATTCGCTGCCTCTCAGAAGGCGCCCATGCACAGCGATCTCGAGAAAGTGTGGCTCGAGCTCTACGGTGAGATGACGCAGAGCGGCGCAGTCGCCAAGTACACCACCAAGGTTGTACAGCCGGGCGGCGAACCGAAAGAGGCCGAGGTCATTCGCGTCGGGCCGTTTACCGCCATATCGGAAGGCAAGTACCTGAACTACCTTCCCGAGCTGCGGGCATTCAGTGTCTATCCGCGCCAGCCACCGGCTGAATTCATGTCCACGGGTGCGGCATTCTCCGCTGCTACCAGCGGTTACCCGACTGCGGTCGTGGACGGTTCGCGCGGCGTTCTGATGTCGCTCTATGTCGAGCGCCCGTCGTGGCTATACCGAATCGAGCACGGAGAAGACGTCAACTACGTCATCCTGCTGGTGGGCTTTATCTCCGTCGCATGCTTCCTGTTCCAACTGGTGTTCCTGATCGTGGTGCGCGTTAGAGTGGGTGCCCAGCTGAAGAACCTTGGCAAGCCGCTGGCTGACAACCCCTTGGGGCGTGTTCTGTTGGCCTTCAAAGGCGATGCCAAGAACATAGAGCAAGACGCTGACGTGGCTGAGCTGCGCATAGCAGAGGCGGTGTTCCGCGAGGTTCCCAAACTGGAGCGCTTCCAGGCAATGCTTCGCCTTGCCGTCGCGGCAGGTCCTCTCCTGGGTCTGATCGGTACGGTACTCGGCATGATCCTGACCTTCCAGAGCATCACGGAATCCGGTTCCAGCGATCCGAAGTTGATGGCTGAAGGCATCGGCGCGGCGATGATCGCGACCGTGCTCGGTATCGGCATCGCCATCCCGCTGCTGTTCGCGAACGCACTCCTGACCTCGCTGTCGAAGGGCATCACGCAAGTGATCGAAGAACAGTCGGCCGGCATGCTTGCCGAAAGCATCGAGAGGACCCGTCGTGGCTGATTTTCCGCTGTTTAGCGGGTTCGTCCATCTTCTGGCAGATGGGGGACCCTGGGTAGGCTGGATTTTCGCCAGCGGGGTCCTCATGTGGGGGCTCACCATAGAGCGCTACTGGTACTTCGCGCGTGTATTGCCTGCAGAAGCCTCCTCCGCTCAAAAGGAGTGGCTTGCGCGGACAGACCGGAGTTCCTGGTGCGCCAGGCAAATCAGGCAAACGATGATTTCTCGCATAAACCAGCACATGACCGCGGGATTCCCCGTGTTACAAGTGCTGGTTCCGATGTCGCCACTTCTGGGCCTCGTCGGCACCGTGACCGGCATGCTCGAGGTCTTCGACTCGATGGCGCTCCGCGGCAACGCAGACGCCAGGTCGATGGCAAGCGGCGTATCCGAGGCCATGATTTGCACGATGACCGGATTGGCAGTGAGCATTACGGGTCTCTACCCGGTGCACGCGCTCCGGACGCGCGCGGCTCATGAAACCGAACTCTTAGCAGACAGGTTGTCGCTCTAGCCATGCGTTTCAAACGTCGCGTACAGGACCACGGGGAGTCGTCCCATGGCATCGACCTCGCGCCGATGCTCGACTTCGTCATCAACCTACTGATCTTTTTCATTATCACGGCCGTCTTCGTCAAGGCGACGGCAGTGGTGGTGAACCGGCCCACCGGCTTCGATCAGCCGAACGACTCGGACTCCAAGAGCATCCAGATCCAGGTGCTCGATACGGGCGAGATCTACATGGATAACCGCGAAGTTGATGTCCGTGCGGTCCGTGCGAACGTCGAGCGTATGAGTGCGGTGAACCCGGATGCGGGTGTTCTGGTGCTGGCAGGCGGAGAGTCGCCCACCGGAACCCTGATATCTATCGTCGAGCAGGTGCATCTCGGCGGCATCTACAACATTACGTTCACTACCACCGAGTGAACGGAGCGATCAGATGGCCAAGCAACACTCCGCAGAACAAGAAGACCACGGCATCGACCTCGCGCCGATGCTGGACTTCACGATCAACCTGTTGATCTTCTTCATCATCACCACGTCCTTTATCAAAGAACCTGGGATAGAAGTGTTCAAACCTACCGCTTCGACGGCAGAGGAGCGTCCCAAGGGCAACCTTCTCATTGCCATCCGCGAGAACGGAGACATCTGGCTTGATCGCCAGTCGATAGATCTCCGAGAAGTGCGCAACGTCATCGAGCGCCTTCACATCGAGCGTCCGGATGACAGTGTGGTGATCATCGCTGATCGTGCATCGCGCGCAGGCATCGTGGCGAAGGTCATGGATGAAGTGCGTGCCGGCGGCATCAAAGATGTAGCCATCGCGGCCGATACGGCCGGCGGCGGCTGATCCCGGAACTGCAGGAGTCATAGCCTTGTTCACAAGACTGCCCTTATCCCTGCTAGTTGGCGCGTTCCTCACGCTGCTGATGTTCTGGCTGATGTCCAGCCTGATCAGCCGGCCGATCGATGCGGAGTCAGCCCGGGAAGCGACGCGCATCGAATTTACCCGTATGCGTAAGGACTCCGACGTTGCCAGCAAGCGCGAAGAAAAGGTCGAGCGCGAGCGCCCGCCGCCGGCGCCGGAAGTGCCCAAAATGCAATTCCAGACCGGCAGCGTCGACAGTAACGTCGCCTCTTTGACGCCCAGCGTAGATGCGCGTGGTGCAATGAGCGGTCTCAATATCTCTGCCGGCTCGGATCGGGACACGATCCCGCTTGTGCGCGTTCCACCGGACTACCCCGCACGTGCGGTCAACCGTGGGATAGAAGGCTGGGTGCTTGTCGAGTTCACGATCACCGGAACGGGCTCCGTCAAGGACGCGAAGGTCGTCGACTCGAAACCCGCGACCATCTTTAACGATGCGGCGCTCAAGGCAATCAGCCGGTGGCGCTACAACCCGAAGGTCGAGAATGGTCAGCCGGTTGAGCGCCGAGGCGTTCGAACCATCATCCGATTCGACCTGGAGAACTGAGGTATGGCGATCACGCAGTTCATCCTTCGCGCATCCCTCGCCTTGGTGCTGGCGTTGACGCTGGCCGGGCAGGTTCACGCCCAGAAGAAAAAAGACGACGCTCCCCCGCCCACAGGCATTGACGCCGCGACCGGCAAGATCCTGACGGAGGCCATTGAGGCCCTCAACAAGGAAAACTATGGTGGTGCGAAGGCAGCTATATCGCGTCTCAAGATGGATACGCTGAGCCCCTACGAGCGAAGCCGTACCGAGCAGATTCTTGCCACCGTCGAAAGTTCGCAAGACAACTATTCCAAGGCGCGCGGGCACCTTCAGGCAGCCATCGCTGCCGGCGGCTTGAACGACAAGGAAATCTCTGACACGCGCTACCAGATGGCGCAGATGTTCCTGGCCGAGGAAAAGTGGCGCGAAGGCGCCGCGGCACTCGAAGAGTGGTTCCGCACGGCGCAGAGCCCCAATGGCGCTGCTTACTACCTGCTTGCAGTTGCCTATTACCAACAGGAAGACTTCAAGCGCGCGCTTCCACCGGCCCAGAAGGCTGTCGACCTTACGGACAAGCCCCAGGAAGGTTGGGTTCAGCTT
The DNA here is from genome assembly GCA_903921135.1 of uncultured Gammaproteobacteria bacterium. GTDB lineage: Bacteria > Pseudomonadota > Gammaproteobacteria > Pseudomonadales > UBA5518 > UBA5518. The sequence goes on along the minus strand of CAIXOY010000648.1, from coordinate 2,635 downwards.
GTGCTGGCGTTGTATCTCCAGCAGGACCGCTACTCCGAAGCGGTTCCGCTGTTGAAGAAGCTGATCTCTATGACGCCGGAAAAGAAGACCTACTGGCAGCAGCTCTCCTCTGTCTACGGTCAGATGGAAGACTACATGAAGGCGCTCAGCACCATGCAGATCGCCTACAACGCTGGCATCGTTACGGAAGACTCTGATATTCGTCGCTTGGCTGACCTTCAGCTGTTCAACGAACTTCCCTACCGTTGTGGCACCACTATTGACGAGGCCCTGGCGAAGAAGCTCCTGAAGCCCGACGCAAAGCTCTATGAGAAGCAGGCGAACTGCTGGATCAGCGCGCGGGATTTCGGCAAGGCGATTTCACCGCTCAACCGCGCCGCAGACATGGCCGGTAACGGAGACCTGTACATACGCCTCGGCGAAGTCCAGATCCAACGAAGCGAGTGGGCTGAGGCTGCGAAAGCATTGCAGAACGGGCTTCGTAAAGGTGGCCTGAAGGACACGGGTAACGCGCAACTTCTGCTCGGGATCTCGCACTTCAACCAGAAGAACTACAACGCTGCCGGTGACGCGTTCACCCGCGCACGTGGCTACGAGAAGCACAGGAAGATGGCCGATGGCTATCTGCAGTTGATCAAGGTGCAGAAGGGTTGATTCGAGGATCACAGCCAGTCATGAGCCCCAAAAGACCATACATCGGCCCTGTGCACAGGGTGGCACGTACCGCGATAGCGCTGCTGCTGAGCGTTGGTGGCGTGGTGTCCCACGCACAGGACGCCGGCGAACGCTTCGCGAAACTCTCAGCCGAAACCGAGAGTTTCACGCGGTACAACGCGACGCTGCAAAAACAGATAGCGTCCCAGCAGCAGCGTCTTGCTGATGTCGAGGCACAGTCTTCAGCCCTTGATGCAACGGCGGCCAGTCTGGCGCCTCTCATCACGCGCATGCACGACGATCTCGAGAAGTTTGTCTCGGCTGATCTCCCTTTCCTGGACCCCATAGGCGACAGCGCGGACAGTCGTAAAGACCGGATGCAGCGTCTGAAGGAAATGGTCGCAGATGCAGGTGTCAGTCAGGCCGAGAAGTACCGGCGTCTTCTCGAGGCGTATCAGATTGAAATCGAGTATGGGCGCACGGTCGCGGCCTATACAGGCCAGCTTGAGGACGGACGCAAGGCCGAGTACGTCAGGGTAGGCCGTGTGGCTCTTCTGTACCGCACCCAGGACGGCCTTGAGGCCGGCTATTGGGATCACACCCAGAAGAAATGGATCGTGGATAACGACTACCGTGATGCAGTCGCCCAGGCACTTCGGGTGGCGAAGAAAGAAGTGGCACCCGATGTGATGTTTCTTCCCGTGCCCCCTGCGCAGGAGGCCAGCTCGTGAAGTGCCTACGTCTTATTCAGGCAGCTGTCGCTGCGCTGGCATTTGTTTCCGCGGCAGCCCCGCAGGCCGCTGTGAGTCTTGCAGAGATGGAACGCCAGTCCGCGGCCATGCGCGACCGGGAAGCCAAGATCTGGAAGGAGCGCGAAGCCTCACAACGGGTTGAGCTCCAGAAGCAGGAAAAAGCACTCGTTGATGCGACTGCGCGTCGCACACGCGCTGATGCGCGCACCAAGGCGCTCGATGCCGAGTGGACCGACAACGACGCACGAATAACCGAATTCAAGGATCTCCTGCGCCAGCGTGAAGGAAACCTGGGCGAGCTCTTCGGCGTGACCCGGCAGATTGCTGGCGATGCGGCCAATGTGCTTTCGGCATCCATGCTGAGCGCACAATTCCGGCCCGCAGAGGGAGAGGAAGCGCGTGATGCCTTCATGCGTCGCATCGCTGCGGCCAAAGAACTCCCGGGTATCGACGAACTTCAGCGGATGTGGTTCGAACTTCAACGGGAGATGACCGAGACCTCTAAGGTCGTGCACTTCAAGGCGCCGGTGAAACTGCGTGATGGCACGATTGTCGAGTCTGATGTCGTTCGCGTCGGCCCATTCACGGCGGTCTCTGACGGAAAGTATCTCCAGTACGATTCGAGCACGTTGCAACTCGTCCAGGTTCAGCGTGATTTGACGCCCAAGCTCATGAGCATGGGGGCGCAGCTGTCCTCCGCGTCAGGGGAGGGTTACGTGTCCGCCGTCGTCGATCCCGCACGGGGCGCGATGATCGGCATGTTTTCGGAGCGCCCGAATTTTATCGAGCGTATCCAGAACGGTGAGCTCGTAAACTACGTGATCCTCTTTGTGGGGATACTCGGAATCGTTCTGGCCCTGTACCAGTACTTCTACCTCTTCATCCAGCGGTCCAAGGTTCTTGCCCAGTTGAAGAATCTGAAGTCGCCCAACAGCGACAATCCGTTGGGCCGAGTGCTGCTCGCCATGCATGAGGGTGACACTGCAAGCCAGACCGTTGAGGTGGTTGAACTCAAGATTTCGGAAGCTGTGCTCCGAGAGGTACCGAAGCTTCAGCGCTTCCAGGCTTTCCTGCGCCTCGGAGTGGCAGCCGGTCCTTTGCTTGGTCTCATCGGCACCGTCATAGGCATGATCGTGACCTTCCATGCCATCACATCCTCCGGCTCCAGTGACCCCAAACTGATGGCACACGGTATCGGGGCGGCAATGATGGCCACAGTGCTCGGTCTG
>CAIXOY010000647.1 GCA_903921135.1 uncultured Gammaproteobacteria bacterium | reverse complement strand
GACCTCGGTCGCTTCCTCGACGAAAATCTCCAGAATTTCCGGATCCAGCTCCTCGCCTTCGATGTCGGCATGGGGCTCGAGCGAGGAGGGCACTTCCGCGTTCGGCTCGGCGAGCGCATCAAGAAGCCATTCCTCGGCTGCTTCGGCGGAGGCCTCGACAGGCAACTCCTCCGCGGTTTCTTCCGCCAGTGCGAGGGAGGGTTCTTCGGCGGGCAACGGCTCTTCGATGAATGCAGCGAGCGGCTCCTCTCCTCCCAGGTCTGCGACCTCTTCCTCGACGAGTGGAAGAACCGCTTCCTCGAGTTCCGGAGGCAGGGGCTCCGCGGCGTCCGGAAGGGCGGGCTCTTCGATCGCAGGCAGCGCGGCCTCTTCGATGGCGGGCAGCACCGGCTCTTCGAAAACCGGCAGATCCGGCTCTTCGGTGACCCGCTCCTGAGGCAGCGGTTCGACCGGAAGCTCGCCACTCGCGATCGCAAAGGCCGTCTCGCGCAACTGCGCGGCCGCTTCGGCCTGCGGCGCACGACGCTCGGCAAAATCAGCAACCAGCGCCGGCAGCAAGGACTCCGTGCGCCCGACGATATCCAGTACCGCGGGGCCCGGCTCGACCCTGCGCTCCAGCACCCGGTTCAGCAGGTTCTCGATCGACCAGGCGAGCTCCGCAATGACGCCCGCGCCCACCATCCGGCCACTGCCCTTCAGCGTGTGGAAAGCACGGCGCAGCTCGTTCAGCGCAGGCCCTGGCGCAGGCACCGCCCGCCAGAGAGGCAGTTGCGCGGCAATGGCCTGCAGGACCTCGGTCGCCTCCTCGACGAAAATCTCCAGAATTTCCGGATCCAGCTCCTCGCCTTCGATGTCGGCCTGAGGCTCGAGCGAGGAGGGCACTTCCGCGTTCGGCTCGGCGAGCGCATCAAGAAGCCATTCCTCGGCTGCTTCGGCGGAGGCCTCGACAGGCAACTCCTCCGCGGTTTCTTCCGCCAGTGCGAGGAACGGTTCTTCGGCAGGCAGCGGCTCTTCGAGCAGTTCGCCAGGCAGTTCTTCTGCAGGCAGCGGCTCTTCGAGCAGTTCGCCAGGCATTTCCTCCGCAAGCACAGGCTCCTCTACGTCCGGAAGCGCGGGCTCTTCGAGGGCGGGCAGCGCAGGCTCGATATCGGCCGCTGCCTGCGCCACGTCGGGCATCGTCACCGCGGTGCGGACGGCCGGGCGTGCCGATATCACCGCCGGCACATCCCTCACGACTCGGCGCAGGGCCGCCTGCGCACGCACGAGGATGAGATCGGCGGGCTTGCCGTCGATCACCAGGCGTTCGATGAAGTACTCGACGCTGCTCAGCGCATCGGCGATGGCGTCCATGTCGGCAGAGCCGGGCGGTGCGCGGCTGCCGTCCAGAACGGCGCGCACATAATCCCGGCCGCTCGCGAGAATCCCCGCCGCGCCGTCCAGCTCTGCCATCCGTAGCGCACCGGCCAGGGCATTCAGGTGCTCCGGCATCCCGGCGAGCAAGCCGGGATCGCCATCGGTGTTGGCGAAATCCGCCACGGTCTGCTTCGCGTGTTCAAGGCCGAGTTGCACTTCCCGGCAGACCGCCTCACGGGCGCGCTCCAGCGGGTGGCGACGAGAAGCCGCATCGCCCGCATCCGCGCCGGTCTCCACGACGCGCGCGGCGAGGCGTTGATCCACCTCCAGCAGCGCGGTGGTGATGTCCGTCAGTTGCTCGTCCAGCCCGTCACCGCCACCGAGGCCCGTGGCGATCCGCGCGAGCTGAGGGCTGAGGATGCTTTCTTCGGCCGTGTAACCCAGACCTGCCAACACCGCCGCAATGCGCCGCAGGTCAGGCTCGACTTCGCGCAGGGCTTGGCCCACGGACAGGGCATCGCCTTCGGTGCCCTCGAGCGTACCGAGCACACCGGAGAGCTCGGAAGACAACACCCCGACCACGGTGGCGGTGGCGCCGAGGTCTTCGAGCACGCTTCCGTTGGCAGCCGTACGCGCCGGCACCAGCCGGTAGCGCTGCTG
>CAIXOY010000646.1 GCA_903921135.1 uncultured Gammaproteobacteria bacterium | reverse complement strand
TGTGGGGTCTCCCCATGTGAGAGTAGGACATCGCCAGGCACACAATCCAAAGCCCGCTCGCAGAGCGGGCTTTTTTTTATCCTCAAGATCTCGAGGAACAGAGGCCTACGGTGCGTGATAACGATTTCGAAGCGTCTTTCGAACTGATCTCAATGCTTGCAGACGGAAAAATCCACTCCGGTCGCGAGTTGGCCGTCGCGCTAGGCGTTTCACGGGCGGCTGTGTGGAAGCGCATCGGAAAACTCGCTGGTCTGGGCGTAGACGTAGTGAAAGTGCGCTCGCTTGGTTACAAGCTACCGAAGCCAATCGAATTTTTAGATGTAGCTCTACTGCAGAAAAATCTATCAACCGTAATACCCGGCAGGGCAGTGTCCGTTGAAGTCGTTAAACAGGTCGACTCAACGAATCTAGCTCTGCTCCGTCGGGAAAGGTCAACAGAGGAATCGGCGGTAACCTGTTTGCTTGCGGAGCAGCAGACCAGCGGTAGGGGGCGTCGAGGAAAGACTTGGCACAGCCCACTGGGTGAAAACGTCTACCTCTCGATCCTCTGGCAGACTCAACTGAGCCTTAACAAGCTCAATGGACTCAGCCTTGCCCTAGGTGTGGTGATAGCCACGATGTTGTCCGAAGTCTTCGGCATCAACGCCCAACTCAAATGGCCGAACGATGTACTTGTGAAAAACAAAAAAATCGCCGGGATCCTGGTGGAGGTTGACGGTGCTCTAGAAGGGCCGCTTCGGGTCGTTGTTGGTCTGGGCTTGAACGTCACGACAGAACACGAGACCACCGAGCCAAACGGTCACAACTGGACAAGTGTGCGAGCTCAGTCCGAACGAAATGCTTCGCGAACCGACGTAGCGTTGAACGTGATGTCTGGCTTGCTGCTTGCTCTTCACGAATTCGAGCGCCTCGGATTTCGGGCCTTTCGGCAACGTTGGATTGCTCTTGATGCCTACGCCGGAATGCCGGTTCAAATTACTTCCCACGAACACAGCCATACAGGTTTGAATCGAGGCGTAGACGAAAATGGTGCTCTAGTGCTCGATGTTGATGGTGTGCTGCACACTATCTCATCGGGTGAGGTATCCCTAAGGGTGAGAGCATGATCCTTGACATAGACTTGGGGAACACGCGTATCAAATGGCGCGAAACCACCGCGCAATACGGCAAATCTACGTCCAGAAGCATGCCTCTATCCCACGTTACCGCGGAGATGGAGCTCGACCTGACAACCCGCCCTCGGCGGGTTCGGGTTGCCTCAGTTCGCGGGCCCGAGGCAGAAGCTGAGCTCGTATCATGGTGTGAGCGCATATGTGGCGTAACCCCTGAGTTCGCAAGATCCACACGCGTTGCCGCAGGTGTAAGGAACGGGTACGAGCAACCTGAACGATTGGGAGTTGACAGGTGGCTTGCCATTCTCGCCGCGTACAACATGGCTCGTGCAGGAGTGGTTGTCATTGACGTAGGGACCGCGATCACTGCAGACGGGGTTAATGGGTCGGGCCAACATATTGGGGGGTACATCTGCCCCGGTATGCGACTGATGGAGCGAAGTCTTCAAGCAAACACCAACCTCGTTCGATTTACCGAGACACACCCACGCAAAATGAACCCTGGCATCAACACCGGCTCAGCGGTTTCAGCAGGGGTGCTCGCAGCGACCGTTGGTTTCGCACAACAAAGTTGGATCAAGCTAAGTGCACTATCAGGGGCAACTATCGCTGTGCTGGCCGGAGGAGACGCTGAGGTAGTGGCTCCCCACCTGCTCTTTCCAGTTCAGTTGGCGAGTAACATAGTGCTAGATGGACTCGACCTTGCAGTCCCATGACAGCCGCAGAATCGAGTTCGAATTGCCGAACCATGCCGGCCTGCGTAAACTGAGCCTGTCTCGCGCACCGCTGGCGTAGCTCAATTGGCAGAGCAGCTGATTTGTAATCAGCAGGTTGGGGGTTCGATTCCCTTCGCCAGCTCCACGGCCTCCGTACGGATAGCCGCCATGATGCGACATATTCCCAGCCACAGTCGTCTGCGTTGACACGCATCCGATCGAGCAACAGAATATCCGGCTCCGTTGGAGGGGTTCCCGAGCGGCCAAAGGGATCAGATTGTAAATCTGACGCGAAAGCTTCGCTGGTTCGAATCCAGCCCCCTCCACCATCGTTGCTCGCAGGGATGCAGACAAGGAAGGTGTAGCTGGCGCGGGGCAGAGAGCCAACACGAGCTTGCGGGTATAGTTCAACGGTAGAACCTCAGCCTTCCAAGCTGATGGTGCGGGTTCGATTCCCGCTACCCGCTCCAAAGATGTGTTCGGGTTGCGGTGGAGAGGCTGGATTGATGCTGGCCAAGATACAAAAAGGGGAGTTCGCAGGGCTCATATAGCTCAGTCGGTAGAGCACTTCCTTGGTAAGGAAGAGGTCACCGGTTCGAATCCGGTTATGAGCTCCAATAGGTTTGGTAAGCGTCGCCCATTGGGGGCGTCGTTCGGGGTCTTCAGGCTAAAAAGCCATCACTACGGGAGTAGCGCACCATGGGCAAAGAGAAATTTGAGCGTAAGAAGCCGCACGTAAACGTTGGCACTATCGGTCACGTAGACCACGGTAAGACGACGCTGACCGCAGCACTTACAAAGGTATGCTCAGAAACATGGGGAGGCGCGGCAACTGCGTTTGACCAAATCGACAAAGCCCCTGAGGAAAAAGCTCGAGGGATCACGATCTCGACTGCGCACGTCGAGTACGTGAGCGCGCATCGTCACTACGCTCACGTGGACTGCCCTGGCCATGCCGACTACGTGAAAAACATGATCACGGGCGCAGCGCAGATGGACGGTGCAATTCTGGTTTGCTCCGCTGCAGATGGCCCTATGCCCCAAACCCGGGAGCACATCCTGCTTAGCCGGCAGGTCGGTGTTCCCTACATCGTCGTGTTCCTCAACAAGGCAGACATGGTCGACGACGCGGAACTCCTTGAATTGGTCGAGATGGAGGTTCGTGAACTTCTCTCGAAGTACGATTTCCCTGGCGACGACACTCCGATCGTTACCGGTTCGGCGCTTATGGCGCTTGAAGGTAAAGATGACAATGGAATGGGCGTGAGCGCGGTACGCAAACTTGTAGAGACCCTCGACTCCTACATTCCGGAACCCGAGCGCGCAGTCGATCTGCCGTTCCTGATGCCTATCGAAGACGTTTTCTCGATTTCGGGTCGCGGCACTGTTGTGACTGGCCGGGTAGAGCGCGGCATCGTTAAAGTCGGTGAAGAGATCGAGATCGTTGGCATAAAGGCAACGACGAAGACGACCTGCACCGGCGTAGAGATGTTCCGCAAACTTCTGGACGAAGGGAGAGCGGGCGAAAACGTCGGTGTACTCCTCCGCGGTACCAAGCGTGACGACGTAGAGCGTGGACAGGTTCTGGCCAAGCCCGGGACCATCAAGCCGCACACGAAGTTCACCGCAGAGGTGTACGTGCTTACGAAAGAGGAGGGCGGTCGTCATACGCCGTTTTTCAAAGGCTATCGTCCGCAGTTCTACTTCCGCACGACGGATGTTACTGGGGCCTGCGAGTTGCCGGCAGGGGTGGAGATGGTGATGCCTGGCGATAACTTGTCCATGGAAGTAACGCTCATCGCGCCTATTGCGATGGATGAAGGCCTTCGCTTCGCGATCCGTGAAGGCGGCCGCACCGTTGGCGCTGGCGTAGTGGCCAAGATCATCGAGTGACTGTCTGACGGTGGTTCATGAACGGCGGGGCGCGTAAAACCGCCCCACCGTCTTTGCGTGTTAGTGTGTGCGAAGGCCAGTAGCTCAATTGGCAGAGCGGCGGTCTCCAAAACCGCAGGTTGGGGGTTCGATTCCCTCCTGGCCTGCCAGCGCACACCGTTATGAAGCCATCGACTGACGCATGTTGGGTTCCGACGTCAACCAGGTTCCGGTTCTATCGATGAAAGCAACTGCAAGTGAGAGTGACAGCCGCCTTGACTGGCTGAAGTGGGCTGTTGTTGCCGCAATCATCGCTGCTGCAGTGTGGGGAAATGTCGAGTACCGAGACTCCGCACTGCTTTATAGAGCAATTGCTCTTACGCTTGCGGCCATAGCCGGGATAGGTGTGGCGTCTCAAACAGCTCAGGGATTCGCGTTTATAGAGCTCGCCAGAGCGGCTCGGTCTGAGATCCGGAAAGTGGTCTGGCCAACTCGTCAGGAGGCGACGCAGACGACCTTGGTCGTGGTGGTCGTCGTAATCGTCATGTCTTTGCTTCTGTGGGGCTTGGATACGTTTCTCGGCTGGCTTGCCTCCAAGCTGATCGGTTAGGGGATAGGAATGTCGAAACGTTGGTATGTCGTTCATGCGTACTCGGGCTTCGAGAAGCGAGTCGCCGGTGCCATCAAGGAGCGGATCCAGCGCTTTGCGATGCAGGACAAATTCGGCGAGATCCTGGTTCCGACCGAAGAAGTCGTCGAGATGCGCGGCGGGCAGAAGCGTAAAAGCGAGAGGAAATTTTTCCCCGGTTACGTGCTCGTTGAAATGGACCTTGATGAAGACAGCTGGCACCTCGTCAAGGAAACCCCGCGTGTGATGGGTTTCATCGGTGGTAAGGCTGACAAGCCTTCGCCGATAACTGAGTCTGAGGCTAGAGCAATTCTCCAGCGTGTCGAAGAGGGGGCGGAGAAGCCTCGGCCCAAGACGATATTCGAGCCTGGAGAAATGGTCCGTGTGGTCGATGGCCCGTTCAACGACTTCAACGGCGTCGTAGAGCAGGTCGATTACGACAAGAACCGACTGAAAGTCGCCGTACTGATTTTTGGGCGATCTACTCCGGTCGAATTGGATTTTGGTCAGGTCGAAAAGGCCTGACAATATGCGTGCGCCGTCCAAAGGTCGGCGCGCGTGGGGAGCCTGAGACGGGTCGGTTGCGGTACCGGCCCAGAGGCGTTATCCACCCGCAAGGAGTGAACCGATGGCAAAGAAAGTAGATGCTTACATAAAGCTACAGGTGAAGGCTGGCCAAGCCAACCCTAGCCCCCCCGTTGGACCGGCGCTCGGCCAGCGCGGCGTTAATATCATGGAGTTCTGCAAAGCCTTCAACGCGGCAACGCAGGGCATGGAACTCGGGATGCCGATCCCTGTCGTAATCACTGTTTATTCGGACCGCAGCTTCACCTTCGTCACTAAGACTCCTCCCGCGACCGTGCTGCTGAAAAAGGCCGCTGGCATTCAGTCAGGAAGCAGCACCCCCAACAGCAACAAGGTGGGCAAGGTCACGCGCAGTCAGGTGGAAGATATTGCGCGCACCAAAATGCCTGATCTCACCGCAGCCGACCTCGAAGCGGCAGTGCGTACCATTGCGGGCAGCGCGCGCAGCGCAGGCATCGTGGTAGAGGGGCTCTAATCATGTCGAAGCTCAGCAAAAAGCAGAAAGCGATCCGGGAAAAAATCGTCCCTGGGAAGCAATATCCTATTGATGAGGCCGTCAACATCATCAATAGCCTCCCGCCCGCGAAGTTCGCGGAGTCGATTGATGTCGCTGTGAACCTCGGCGTTGATGCGCGCAAATCGGACCAACAGGTTCGAGGCGCCACAACGCTTCCCCATGGCGCGGGTAAGACTGTTCGTGTTGCCGTGTTCACGCAAGGAGCCAGTGCTGAGGCTGCCAAAGCTGCAGGCGCGGATATCGTCGGGATGGACGATCTGGCAGAGCAAGTCAAGGCAGGAAACATCCAGTTCGACGTGGTTATTGCTTCACCTGATGCGATGAGGGTTGTTGGTCAGTTGGGTCAGATTCTCGGACCAAGAGGCCTGATGCCGAACCCGAAGACCGGCACTGTCACTCCCGATGTGGTCACCGCGGTCCGCAACGCGAAGGCCGGACAAGTGCGCTACCGTACTGACAAGAACGGAATCGTTCACGGAGCGATTGGCAAGGTCGGCTTCGAGACAACTGCGATCCGGGAGAACCTTGAAGCGCTGTTGGCCGATCTCCGCAAATCGCGTCCCGCTACTGCCAAGGGAAGCTACCTCAAGAAGGTGACGCTCTCGACCACGATGGGGCCCGGGATCGTCATAGACCAGTCCAGCTTGGAAGGTTGACTTGCGCCCCGCCTCGACAACTGCCTCCAGAACGGAATTGGTTGTCCTGGGTAGCGGGCAGATGAATCAGTGAAGCTCTGAGCCGCAGGCGCAGGGCTTCTGAAAAGGAAACTTTGGGGTCGTTGGACGGTGTCTTCGGAAACCGGACAGGGCCATCAAAGACCGTAGGTCCCGAAAGGGTTAATCATCGCCGGGAGGCGAGGGCCTACGCAGATGGTGGAAACCCGATTGTCCTCAATTGGAGTGGCTCACCGAAAAAGACTCCGTACGCGATGCCTGCGCAAGCTGGCAAACCCGCACGGAAATGACGGCAAACCCGGCCAGTCGCAAGACTGGTCAACAAAGGAGTGACTCCAGTGGCACTGGGACTCGAAGACAAGAAAGCGATAGTTGCTGAAGTCAGAGAGACCGCTGCCAATGCACTTTCCGTTGTGATTGCTGACGCCCGTGGCGTCAGCGTTGGGCATCTCACCGCACTGCGCAAGCAGGCGCGCGAGCAAAAGGTACATGTGCGGGTCATCCGCAACACCTTGGCGAAGCGCGCCGTAGAAGGTACCGCCTTCGAATGCATTGCGCCCGCGTTGAAAGGCCCTTCGCTGCTTGCCTTTTCCATGGAGGATCCGGGCGCAGGCGCACGCATCTTCAAGGACTTCGCCAAACAGGTGGAAGCCTTTGAAGTAAAGGCATTGGCTGTCAGCGGCAGGCTCATGGGTCCGGAACAGATAGACGTATTGGCTTCGCTGCCGACACGCGATCAGGCAATTTCGATGCTGATGAGCGTGATGCAGGCACCGATCGCCAAGTTCGTCCGTACGGTCAACGAAGTGCCGGGCAAGCTTGTCCGCACCATCGCTGCCATCCGGGACCAGAAAGAAGCCGCTTGACGGTTTTAATCCGACTTTCCGATAGACATGAATTTTTAGGAGCAAAGACCAATGGCACTTTCCAAAGACGACATTCTGAACGCCATCGCCGCGATGACCGTCATGGACGTCGTGGATCTGATCAAGGCAATGGAAGAGAAGTTCGGCGTGTCTGCCGCAGCTGCAGTCGCAGCAGCGCCGGCAGCAGCGGCAGCAGCGGCTCCCGTTGAAGAAGAGAAGACCGAATTCGACGTAATCCTCAAGGATTCCGGCGAGAAAAAAGTCAACGTGATCAAGGTGGTTCGCACCCTGACCGGCCTGGGCCTCAAAGAAGCCAAGGATCTGGTCGATGGTGCGCCGTCCACCGTCAAAGAAGGCATCAGCAAGGCCGATGCGGCCGATGCCAAGAAGCAGCTGGAAGAAGCTGGCGCCACTGTCGAAGTCAAGTGATTTTGAAGGTGGCGACCGGATTTTCCGGTCCGGCAACCGACGCTGGGCCGGGGGCGAAAGCCTCCGGTCCCTCGTCGTTTTCGGCAGGTTGCTGAAAGGCATACGCCTTTCAGGAGCCTGTTGTTGGTAACCGATGCGGGCACATAGCCGGGGAGATCAGATGGCTTACTCATATACCGAGAGAAAACGCATCCGCAAGGAATTCGGCAAGCTGAAGCTCCCGCGCGGGCTTGAGATGCCGCACCTCCTTGCGATCCAGCTTGATTCCTACAAGCAGTTCTTGCAGGCGGAGTCCCACCCGCTGGACCGTGAGGAAAATGGTCTCCACGGTGCTTTCCGCTCCGTGTTCCCGATCGTCAGCTATTCGGGAAATGCAGCCCTGGAATATGTTGATTACGCGCTCGGCAAGCCGATGTTCGACGTCAAGGAGTGTCAGCTTCGTGGCGCAAACTACGCCGTGCCGCTGCGCGTGCGCGTGCGCCTGATCATCTACGACCGTGAGTCTTCCACCCGCGCGATCAAGGACATCAAGGAACAAGAAGTGTTCATGGGCGAAGTACCGCTCATGACCGAGAACGGTACCTTCGTCATCAACGGCACCGAGCGCGTCGTTGTATCGCAGCTCCACCGCTCGCCCGGTGTGTTCTTCGACCACGATAAAGGCAAGACCCACTCTTCCGGCAAGCTGCTTTACTCTGCTCGCATCATTCCCTACCGCGGCTCTTGGCTCGACTTCGAGTTCGACCCCAAGGACCTCGTTTTCGTGCGTATCGACCGCCGCCGCAAACTCCCGGCGACGATCCTCCTGCGTGCCCTTGGCTACACGGCCCAGGAAATGCTGGCGATGTTCTACGACACCAACGTCTTCAACGCAGACAAGACTGGTAACTGGGTCCTCGACCTCGTCGCCGAGCGCCTGCGTGGCGAGATCGCGACCTTCGACATCAAGGATGAGAAAGGCAACGTGATCGTGGAGCGCGGCCGTCGCGTGACGGCGCGCCACATCCGCCAGATGTCCAAGCTGACGCACCTGACCGTGCCGCCCGACTATATCGCCGGCCGTTCGCTGGCTACTGATCTGATCGACCCTGAAACCGGGGAGGTGATTGCCGAGTGCAACACCGAACTGACGACTGACCTCGTCGGCAAGATCGCGGCCAAAGGCATCAAGCGCATCGAGACGATCTATACCAACGAACTCGACTGCGGTCCTTTCGTCTCGCACACGCTTCGCAGCGATCCGACCCGCACGCCCCTCGAGGCCTTGGTCGAGATCTACCGCATGATGCGCCCCGGTGAACCGCCGACGCGCGAGGCAGCCGAGAACCTGTTCAACAATCTCTTCTTCTCCGCCGAGCGTTATGATCTCTCCGAGGTCGGCAGAATGAAGTTCAACCGCCGCCTGGGCCGAGAAGAGGTCAAGGGCTCCGGTGTTCTGAGCCGCGAAGATATCGTTGATGTTCTGCGCTCGCTCATCTCGATCCGGAACGGCAAGGGTATCGTCGACGACATCGATCACCTGGGGAACCGCCGCGTCCGTTCCGTAGGTGAGATGGCTGAAAACCAGTTCCGTGTAGGCCTTGTGCGCGTCGAGCGTGCAGTCAAGGAGCGGTTGAGCATCGCCGAGTCCGAGGCACTTATGCCCCAGGACCTGATCAATGCGAAGCCCGTCGCTGCGGCGATCAAGGAATTCTTCGGTTCAAGCCAGCTCTCGCAGTTCATGGACCAGAACAACCCGCTCTCCGAAGTCACGCACAAGCGGCGTGTATCGGCGCTCGGGCCGGGTGGTCTGACCCGCGAGCGCGCCGGCTTCGAGGTGCGCGACGTACACCCCACGCACTACGGCCGCGTCTGCCCCATCGAGACACCTGAAGGCCCGAACATCGGCCTCATCAACTCTCTGGCGACGTTCGCGCGTACGAACCGCTACGGATTCCTCGAGTCGCCCTACCGGAAAGTCCTGAATGGGAAGGTGACCGACGAAATCGAGTACCTGTCTGCGATCAACGAGGCCGAGTACGTGATCGCGCAGGCGTCCGCGCGCCTCGACAAGAACGGCAAGCTCGTCGATGACCTGGTGGCAGTCCGTCACCAGAACGAGTTCACGGTCATGTCGCCCGAGCGTGTCGGCTACATGGACGTGTCGCCGAAGCAGGTCGTCTCCGTCGCAGCATCACTGATCCCCTTCCTCGAGCACGATGACGCGAACCGCGCTCTCATGGGCTCGAACATGCAGCGTCAGGCTGTTCCCACGCTCCGAGCCGAGAAACCGCTCGTCGGCACCGGTATCGAGCGCACGGTCGCGCGCCACTCGGGCGTTTGCGTCGTGGCCCGTCGTGGCGGCGAAATCGAGAGCGTGGATGCGGGCCGCATCGTGGTCCGCGTGAAGGAGTCCGAGATTGCTGCAGGTGAGGCCGGAGTCGATATCTACAACCTCACCAAGTACACGCGTTCGAACCAGAACACCTGTATCAACCAGCGTCCGGTCGTCCGTCAGGGCGACAAGGTCGAGCGCGACGACGTACTTGCTGATGGACCCTCCGTGGACCTCGGTGAGCTGGCGCTCGGCCAGAACATGCGCATCGCGTTCATGCCGTGGAACGGCTACAACTTCGAAGACTCGATTCTGATTTCCGAGCGTGTAGTGCGTGAAGACCGCTTCACCACCATCCACATTCAGGAATTGAGCTGTGTCGCTCGCGACACCAAGCTTGGCTCCGAGGAAATCACGGCGGACATCCCGAACGTCGGAGAGGGTGCCCTGGCGAAACTCGACGAGTCGGGCATCGTCTATATCGGTGCAGAAGTGAATGCCGGTGACATCCTCGTGGGCAAGGTCACGCCCAAGGGTGAAACCCAGCTCACGCCTGAAGAGAAACTCCTCCGCGCGATCTTCGGCGAGAAGGCCTCTGACGTGAAAGATACCTCGCTCCGCGTGCCCTCCAGCACGAAGGGTACGGTGATCGACGTTCAGATCTTCACGCGAGAAGGCCTCCCGCGAGACCAGCGTGCCCTCGAGATCGAAAAGGCCCAGCTCGACGAGTTCCGCAAGGATCTGAAGGACGAGTACCGCATCGTCGAGAACGCCACCTTCGCACGACTTCGCACGCAGCTGTCTGGCAACAAGGTCCTGAGCGGGCCTGGCCTCAAGAAGGATGCGGTGCTGAGCGTCGGGGATCTGGATTCGATGCCCCATGACCAGTGGTTCAAACTCCGCATGGCGAGTGATGAACTGAACTCCATGATCGAGGACGCCGAGAATGATCTCGCCGCCCGCAAGGACGACATGGAAAAGCGTTACGAGGAGAAGCACCGCAAGCTATCAAGCGGCGACGATCTGGCGCCTGGCGTACTCAAGATCGTCAAGGTCTACCTCGCCGTGAAGCGTCGCGTACAACCGGGCGACAAGATGGCAGGCCGTCACGGTAACAAGGGTGTGATTTCCGTGATCATGCCTGAGGAAGACATGCCGCACGACGAATTCGGGCAACCCGTGGACATCGTGCTGAACCCGCTAGGTGTGCCCTCGCGTATGAACGTGGGTCAGATTCTCGAGGCACACCTCGGGCTGGCTGCCCGGTCTCTCGGCCAGAAGATCGACAACATGCTGAAGGAACAGCGCAAGATCGCCGAGATCCGCCGTTTCCTCGACGAGATCTACAACACTGCCGGTGGTCAGCCGGTCGACCTCAAGTCGCTCTCTGATACCGAAATCCTCGACCTCGCCGGAAACCTTCGCGGTGGCGTGCCCATGTCGACACCGGTGTTCGACGGTGCGACGGAGGATGAGATCAAGGCTCTTCTGCGCCTTGGCGACCAACCCGAGACCGGTCAGATGCGCCTCTATGACGGTCGTACTGGTGAGTCCTTCGAACGGCCGGTGACCGTGGGCTACATGTATGTGCTCAAACTGAACCACCTCGTCGACGACAAGATGCACGCCCGCTCCACAGGCTCCTACAGTCTGGTGACGCAGCAACCGCTGGGCGGCAAAGCCCAGTTTGGTGGTCAGCGCTTCGGCGAGATGGAAGTCTGGGCGCTTGAGGCCTACGGCGCCGCCTACACGCTGCAGGAGATGCTCACGGTCAAGTCCGACGATGTGAACGGCCGTACCCGGATGTACAAAAACATCGTCGATGGTGACCACCGGATGGAACCGGGGATGCCGGAGTCCTTCAACGTACTCGTGAAGGAAATCCGGTCACTCGGCATCGATATCGAACTCGAGTCCGACTGATTTACGCCGAAGCCGGAAAGCAATACGCGGAGGAACGGCCTTGAAAGACTTATTGAACCTGATGAAAGCCCAATCCCCGGTAGAGGAGTTCGATGCGATCCGCATCGGGCTCGCCTCGCCGGAAATGATCCGCTCCTGGTCCTATGGCGAGGTGAAGAAGCCGGAGACGATCAATTACCGTACCTTCAAGCCCGAGCGAGACGGGCTCTTCTGCGCGAAGATTTTTGGGCCTGTTAAGGACTACGAGTGCCTTTGCGGCAAGTACAAGCGCCTCAAACACCGTGGCGTGATCTGCGAGAAGTGTGGCGTTGAAGTCGCGCTCGCCAAAGTCCGTCGCGAGCGCATGGGCCACATCGAACTGGCCAGCCCGGTCGCGCACATCTGGTTCCTGAAGTCGCTGCCCTCGCGGATCGGGTTGTTGCTCGACATGACCCTGCGCGACATCGAGCGCGTGCTCTATTTCGAAAGCTACATGGTGATCGACGAAGGCATCACCAGCCTTCAGCGCGGGCAATTGCTCAGCGACGAGCAGTAC
>CAIXOY010000645.1 GCA_903921135.1 uncultured Gammaproteobacteria bacterium | reverse complement strand
GAGAGTATCTCCGCCCGCCTCTTCCACGCGCTCGGCGCCTCGCGCCTCGACGGCACCATCTGCGCTTCTGCGGGCTCCGACGCGCTGGCAGCCACCTACGGCGGCAAGCTCGGCATGCACCTCGGCGATTTCGCGCAGGCGCGGCTGATCCTGATCTGGGGCAGCAATTCCGTGGCCTCGAACCTGCACTTCTGGCGCCTCGCGCAGGAGGCCAAGCGCAACGGCGCCACGCTGGTCTGCATCGACCCGCGCCGCACCGAAACCGCCGAGAAGTGCCATCTGCATCTGGCGCTGCGACCGGGCACCGACGGGGCGCTGGCGCTGGCGCTGATGCACCAGATCTTCGCCAACGGCTGGGCGGATACCGCGTATCTCGAGGCGCACGTGAACGGCTGGGAAAAGCTCCGCGAGCGGGCCCTGCCCTGGACTGCGGAGCGCGCCGCTGCGGAGTGCGGACTCGAGGCGGAGCAGATCCGCGAACTCGCGCGCATGTACGCGCACACGCAACCCGCGGCGATCCGGCTGAACTACGGCATGCAGCGCGTCGCCGGTGGTGGTAATGCGGTGAGACTGATCGCACTGCTGCCCTGCGTAACGGGCGCGTGGCGCGAGCGCGGCGGCGGAATGCTGCTCTCGGCCTCGAGTTGGTTCGCCGGCATGGTGAACGGACACGCGCTGGAGCGGCCTGATCTGATGCCCTCGCCAATCCCACGCCTGATCAACATGACAGCCGTGGGCGATGCGCTGTTACACCCCGGCGATGCGGCCTTCGGCCCACCCGTCGAGGCCGTGGTCGTCTACAACAGCAACCCCGTGGCGATCGCGCCCGACTCGGGCAAGGTGGTGGCGGGTTTCAGCCGCGAGGATCTCTTTACCGTGGTGCTCGAGCACTTCCTCACCGACACCGCCGATCTGGCCGATTACGTTCTGCCCGCCACCACCCAACTCGAACACCTCGATGTGCACACCTCCTACGGTCACACCTGGGTGCTGCTGAATGAACCCGCCATCGCGCCGCTCGGTGAGGCGCGCACGAACAGCGCGATCTTCCGCGAGTTGGCCGCACGCATGGGCTTCAATGATCCGCTTTTCGCCGAATCCGACGAGGATCTGCTGCGCACCGCGCTGGAGGGCAGCCCCGTCAGCCTGGAGGAACTGCGCGCCACCGGCTGGGTGCGGGTGCCGGTGCCGGAACTGCCCTTCGCGGACGGCGGTTTCCGCACGCCGGACGGCAAGGCCATCGTGGATTCACCGCTCTACGGCGTGCCGGACCACATCCCCAACCGTGAATGCGCCGCCACCGATCCAGCCCTCGCCGCGCGCTATCCGCTGGCCATGATCTCGCCGCCCGCGCGGCACTTCCTGAATTCCAGCTTCGTGAACGTGAAGAGCCTGCGCTCCATCGAAGGAGAGCCGCTGCTCGAGATCCACCCTGCCGACGCCGCGGCACGCGGCATCGCGGATGGTTCACGCGTGCGGATCTTCAACGACCGCGGCAGCTACACCTGTCGCGCCGAAGTGGGCGAGCGCGCCCGCCCTGGCGTGGTGAACGGGCTCGGTGTGTGGTGGCGGAAGCTGAACGCCGACGGCAGCGGCGTGAACGACCTCACCAGCCAGGCGCTCACCGACATCGGCCGCGGCGCGACCTTCTACGACTGTCTGGTCGAGGTCGAGGCGCTCTGAGGCAGCGCCTCTGCGCGAGCCCCCCGCCCTGTTACTGCGGGCCTTCAGCAGGAGCAAGGGACGCGGACGAGGCGCCGGCAGCGAGCCGCGCCTTCTCGGCCTGCGCCCGCTGTATCACGTAGGCGTGGATCTTCGCTGCACCCGCGGCATCCAGCACGGGCTGTCCCATTACGCTCGCGAAGCCCACCATGCCGCGTTCGTGGCGCAAGCCGCCCAGCACGATGGCCTCGAACTCGGCATGCGTCTGCGCGCTCATGTACCGCAAATCCGGCACTACGCCGCCGCCCACAGCGCCATCACCGTGGCAGGCCATGCAGAACTGCGCGTAGAGCGTCTTGCCTGCGGCGACGGTGGCGGCGTCGGCTTGCAGCGGTGGCGGTTCGGGTTGGCGTGTCGTCTGCACCGGCGCAGGCAAGGCGTCTTTTCCGCCAAGGCTGTAGACCAGCAAGCGACTGCGGTTCACGCTCCCTGCAAGACGCGCGACCTCGCCACCCGCGAGCGGCAGCGCGCCACCCCAGCCCGCCACCACCGCCACGTACTGCTTGCCATCGACCGCATAACTGATGGGCGGCGCGATCACGCCCGTCTGCACGGGCGCGGACCAGAGCGTTTTTCCATTCGCCGCGTCGTAGGCCGCGAACTCGCCGCGCGCACTGCCCGCGAACACCAGATCGCCTGCCGTGACCAGCGTGCCGCCGTTGAAGGGGGCGTGCAGCTCCACGCGCCACGCCTCTTTCTGCGAGACGGGATCCCAGGCCACCAGCCTGCCCTGCACCATCTTCAGCACCTGCGCCGCGATGGCAGGGTCCTCCGGCATGCCCGCGGCCTCGATCTGCACACCCACGTTCCAGAGTCCGGGATGATGGCGGTAGGCGGGATCGTGTTTGAAGACAAAGGGGATCTCCTGCACCGGGATGTACACCAGCCCCGTGCGCGGGCTGAAGCTCATCGGCTGCCAGTTATGCGCGCCGTAGGGCGAAGGCAGCACCAGTGCCTCTTTGTCACGGTAGCGCGCGGCCTCCACCACCTGCGGCTTGCCCGTGGCCTTGTCGATACCGGTGGTCCAGGTTTGCTGTGCGTAGGCTTCGCCGGAGATGAATTCACCCGTTGCACGGTCCAGCACGTAGAAGAATCCGTTCTTCGGCGCCTGCATGATCACCTTGCGCGTCTGACCGCCAATCACCAGGTCGGCGAGGATCATGTGCTGCGTGGCGGTGTAGTCCCAGGCATCACCGGGTGTTGTCTGGTAGTGCCAGACGTACTCGCCGGTCTCCGGGCGCAGCGCGAGGATCGAGCTGAGATACAGGTTGTCGCCACCGCCGGGGCTGCGGATCTGCTGATTCCATGGCGAGCCGTTGCCCACGCCCACATAGAGCAGGTCGAGTTCAGCGTCGTAGGCCATAGAGTCCCAGACCGTGCCGCCACCACCGGTCTTCCACCATTCGCCTCCCTTCCAGCTCGCCTTGGCTGCTTCGAGCGCGGGTGATTCCGCCGGTTGCGCGGGATCGCCGGGCACCGTGTAGAAGCGCCACTTCATCTCGCCCGTGGCCGCGTCATAGGCGCTGACGTAGCCGCGTACGCCCATCTCGCTGCCGCCATTGCCGATGATCACGAGTCCTTTGACGATGCGCGGCGCGCCCGTGATCGAATAAGGCTTGTCGGTGGGCGTGGTCTGTTGCGACCAGAGCAGCGCGCCCGTTGCGGCGTCCAGCGCGATCAGGCGTCCATCGAGCGTGCCGGCGTACACGCGCCCCTGCCACAGCGCCACGCCGCGATTCACCACGTCACAGCACAGATGCACCGCCCACGCCGGCGGCACCTTCGGGTCGTGGTGCCACAGCAAGGCGCCGGTCTTCGCGTCGAAGGCGTAGACATGGCTCCAGGCGCCCGTCACGTACATCCGGCCATCCACCACCAGCGGCGTGGCCTCCAGTCCACGATCGGTGGGGAAATCGAAATGCCAGTCGAGTCCGAGCCCGGCCACGTTGTCGCGGTTGATGCTTCCCAGCGGGCTGAAGCGCTGCTCATCGTAACTGCGACCGTGGCTCATCCAGTTCTGCGGCTCTGCATCGGCGGCGCGGATGCGCGTCTCGTCTACCATGGCGAACGCTGCGGCGGCCTGCGTGGCTGCTGCCGGCGCAGCTGCGACCGATGTGGCTGTTGCGGACGGACGATCGCAGCCCGTTTGCAGCGCAACGAGGAAAACGAGGGGCAGCAGGAGCAGGCGCATGCAGTCTCTCCGGGGAAGGCGCAGTGAGCGGACTCTACGCCATCCGGCGCACCGCCCGCACGGGGCTCATCTCAGCGCAGACCCGGCCCGTCCATCAGACCATGCACCACGTGCCGCAGCGCACGCAGCGCCGCGAACGCTGCGTGGATGTCGCCGTCCCGCGTGGCAAGTTCCAGCAGCAGGCAGCGCGGCACCAGCTCTCCGCGCGTGAAGAGCCGCGCTGCCCCGAGCAACTGGTGAGCGAGTTCGCGCGCTCGCGCTGCTTCGCCCGCAGCGAGCGCAAGGCTCACGCCGCGCTCCCGGCGCTGGAGCTCATCAAGGATCTCGTCGCGGCCCACGCCCGGCGCCCGCACAAGGCTGCACTCCGCCGTCTCCTCGTGCCGCAGCAATACCGCCCGCAGCCGCTCTTCGTCCACGGGCTTGTAGAGGATCTCCGCCACACCCGCCTCGCGCAGCGCACTTTCCTCCGAACCCACCACGTTTGCCGTCAGCGCGTAGAGCGGCAGCGCGGGATCCGCTCGCCGGATCTCGTGGGCGAGCGTGACACCGTCCATGCCAGGCATGTGCACGTCCAGCAGTACCAGATCGACGCTGCGCGACTGCAGCAATGACAAGGCCTCGTGCCCGTCTGCTGCAGCGAGCACGCATACCCCGGTATCGGAGAGGCTGGTGGTGAGCATCCGGCGGTTGAGTTCGTTGTCTTCCACCAGCAAACAGCGCAGCGCGATGGGCGCACGCGCCGGAGGCGTCTGCACGACGGCCTCGGGGTTCGCAGGCGCCCGGTTTCTGCCCGAGAGCCGGGCGCAGGCCGCAAGAAGATCGGCACGGCGCAACGGCAAGGCGAGGCAGCCCTCGAGTTCGGCGGGCGAGAGCGTGCCCGTCTGCTCCACTGGCAACAGTCGCAGCACAGGACCCGGCGGTGGTTGCCAGCGCAGCAGCGGCTGGTCCTCGATGCAGATGCTGATGTCCGGGGCCGGCACGCCGGCGATGCTCCACGGCCGCAGCTCCACGCGACAGCCTGCCGCCTGCAGATAATCCTGCACCACCCAGACGTGCGGGCTCGCCGCGTCCGCCAGCACGCGCACGCTCAGCCCCTCGAGGGGGCCCGGAGGGATAGCCTCGTCGAGCACACGGAAAGGAATTTCGACCACCGCGCGAGTGCCCTCTCCGAGGTGGCTGTCGAGCCGGATGCTGCCCTTCAGCGCATCAACGATGCGCGCCGATATCGACAGCCCCAGCCCGCTGCCGCCAAAGCGCCGCGTGATGCTCTCATCGGCCTGCGCGAAGGGCTGGAAAAGCTGCGACACCCCCTCGGGTGCGATGCCCGTGCCGGTATCGCTGATCTCGATGCGCACGCGCACCTCGTCGCCGGATCGTACAAGCACCTCGGCGATCACCTCGATACCGCCCTGCTCCGTGAACTTGACGGCGTTGCTGAGCAGGTTGGCCAGCACCTGCGAGAGACGGATCGCGTCACCAGCGACGCGAGCGGGAAGCTCCCGGCCGACATGGCTCAGCACCACCAGCCCCTTGCGGTGTGCCGCAGGCGCGTACATCAGCGCGGCGTCCTCAATGCAGGCGACCAGATCGAAGGGCCTGCGCTCCAGCGATACCGAACCGCTTTCGAGCCGCACCAGATCGAGGATGTCGTCGACGGTACGCTGGAGGATGCCCGAGGCCTGCGCTATCGGCCGATAGAACTCCTCGCGCTGCGCAGGGCTCTGGGACTGCTGCATGAGGCGCGCATACCCCACCACGGTACTGAGCGGTGTGCGCAACTCGTGGCTCATCCGCGCGAGGAAGAGGTCTTTGGCGCGGTTGGCTGCATGGGAGCCGGCCAGCGCGCTGTCGAGCTCCCGGTTCTGCCGCTCGAGCTCCAGATTGGACAGCGCGATCACCGCCGTGGCCTCGTCGATCTTGCGGTTGAGGTCCGCCGCGCCCGACTCGACCTTGTCGGCCATGGCGTTGATGCCCTCTTCGAGTTCGCGCAGCTCGCCCGTGCCACGCGGATCGGTGCGTGCCGAGAGATCGCCTGCGCGGATCCGCGAAACCACGGTCAGCAGTTGCTGCATCGGCGCACTGAGGCGCGTCGCCGCGAGTCCGGCGATGAAAAAAGCTGCAAGCAAGGCCACTGTCGTGCTGAGGGCCGCATTGACGAACAGCGCCCGCTGCAGCGAGGCGAGCTCCTCGGGATCGAAGGAGAGCACTACCTTGCCGAGCGCCGTGCCGCCGCTTGCTGAGGCGCCCGAGGGGTTTGCACCGAAAGGCGGCGCGGCATCGAGCTCTGCCTGCGACACCACTTCCTTGCCGAAGAGCCTGCGTTGCTCGTCGCCCGCACAATCGGCACTGGCGCGCCAGCAATTGAGTGCGAGGGCCACCTCGCGCGGACTGCCCGCCGAGGCCAGCACCCCTCCGGAGGCGTCGAGGAAGAGCACGACGCGCGCGGCACCAGGCGCACGGATATTGCTCTCGGCAAGACGGGACAGCGCAGTGTCGTCCCCGACCAGCAGCGCGAGTTCGGCGGCACCAGCCAGATAGGCGGATTCACGCTCACCGCGCGCCTGGAGCTCGGCCTGCGCGCCATCCAGACGGCTGGCCGTGAACCAGACGCTGAGGGCCAGCGCCGGTGCGAGGGTGGGTAGCAACACCGCCAGGAAGGCAGTGCTGCGGATGCTGCGTTTCACGGCTGTCCTTGCCACGCGCCGGCTCTGGGCCCGCCGAATACCGCTTGCTTCCGGCGGCGGGGCGCCCGGTCATGGGGAGCATACCGCAGGGCCTCACAGAAGCTGAAGCTGGGTTGCGGGGGGCTGCCAGCCGCGGAACAGGCTGGTGTCGAGCGCGGGCCACTGGCTGCCGTCCAAGCCGAGACGCTTTGTCTGCACGCGGAAACGCGTGGCGATCAGGTCTGCGAAGGGGCCGGAGCCGCGCATACGCGAGCCGAAACGCGGGTCGTTGTCACGGCCTTCCCTGCTCTGCTGAACCAGGCTCATCACGTGCGCGGCGCGCTCGGGGTAATGGGTCTCGAGCCACTCGCGGAACAGGGGTGCGACCTCGTGCGGCAGCCTGAGGAGGATCCAGCCTGCCTTGCGCGCTCCGGCTGCGATGGCGTTGGCCAGAATGCGTTCGATCTCGCCATCATTCAGCGCGGGAATCACCGGTGCCACCAGCACGCCCACCGGTATGCCGCGGCGCGACAGTGCCGCCACGGTGCGCAGCCGTGCCCGGCCCGAGGCCGTGCGCGGCTCGAGCGCGCGCTTCAGCGCGTCGTCCAGCGTGGTGATGCTGATGAACACATTGCAGAGCCGTTGGCTCGCCAGTTCGGCGAGCAGGTCGGCGTCGCGCTGCACGAGCGCGGACTTGGTGATGATCGAAACCGGCTGGCGCCGCTCCAGGCACACGCGCAACAGCTTGCGGGTGATGCCGAGCTCGGCCTCGGCGGGCTGGTAGGGGTCGGTGTTGCCGCCGATGGTGATGGGCTGGCAACGGTAGCGCGGGTCGAGGAGTTCGCGTTCGAGGAGTTCAGCCGCATTGGCCTTGAAACGGATGCGCCGCTCGAAATCGAGCCCGGGGGACATGTCGAGAAACGCGTGCGAAGGGCGCGCGTAGCAGTAGATACAGCCGTGCTCGCAGCCCCGGTAGGGGTTGATGGATTGCGTGAAGGGCACGTCCGGCGAGTCATTGCGGCTGATGATCGAGCGCGCCTGCTCGGGAAGCAGCTCCTGACGATCGGAGGGCGGGGCCTGCGGCTCCGCTGCG
>CAIXOY010000644.1 GCA_903921135.1 uncultured Gammaproteobacteria bacterium | reverse complement strand
GACCTCGGTGTCGCGCACCAGCTTCATCAGATCCGAGACGCGCCCCTCCTTGATGAGCTGCGGCCCGACATAGTCGGTGAACACCGCGAACTCATTTACGGAACGCGGGTAGGTGAAGAACGACGTCAGGTAGTGGTAGCTCTTCGAGAACTTCGCCAACAGGGAGACCAGCGTCTTGCGGTCGTCCATGTTGGGGAGCGCCGCCGCGAACCGCGTGCGCAACGCGCCCACCAAATACTGCCGCTGCGCGTCGGTTCCGTTCGCGACGAGCATCACCAAGTCCGAGGCATCCTTTTCCGTGAACACCTGCGCTTCGAGGATCTCCTTCAGAAGAGCCATACACTGCTGTTGATCGGGCTCGATGGTAGAGGGCGGGGCCCCCTTGCGGTACTTCGCGAACGCCTTCAGGATCGCCTGCGCGTTGTTCGTGAAGTCGACAACGACCACCTTGTTCTTGAGCCCATCCTTGTCCTTGCGGTTAAGACGGGAGACGGTCTGGACTGCGTTGCGATCGACCACCGGCTTGTCCAGGAACATCCCGGCGAGGAGCGGCTGGTCGAAGCCCGTCTGGAACTTGTTTGCGACAACGAGGAGTCGATAGTCATCGCCATCGAACCTGTCCTCGATCAGCTCCCCGGAGTTGAGGCCGTTCACGGCGACCTCCGAGATGTGATCATTGGTTTCAGGGTGGTCGAAGTCCGAAAACGCGTAGAGGACCTGATAGTCGGCACCTCGGAGGGCCAGCTTTTCCTTGATGACGTTGTAGTACCGCAGCCCCGCCAGCCGCGAGCTCGTGACGATCATGGCCTTGGCCCGGCCTCCGACGAGGGACCGCACGCTGTCTTCGAAGATGCGTAGCATGACCTCCGCCTTGTATTGGATCAGCCCCTCGTCCTGATAGGCGATGGTGTTGAGCGCCTTGGCAATCACCCCGGCCGGGTAGACCTTTGCTGCCTCCGCCGCGGTCGGCACGACCCGAGACTTGAGGTTGTACAGCGTCTTGTAGGAAAGGATGCTCCCGGCGACATCGACGATGTAGCCCTCGGCGATCGCCTCTTCCTCGGTGTACACATCGAAGGCGGCCCCGAAGAGTGTCTTGGTCGCTGGAGACGGGGTGGCCGTGAACGCAACGAAGAGCTGGTTCCGATCGTGCTCGCGGATGATCCTGGCGATGTCCTCCTCGTCGTCAAGATCGGGCGCCTCTACATCGGGCTCATCCGGCTTTCGGAAGGGGACGCGGATGTTGGCGCCCATCTTGCCTTCCTGCGACCGGTGGGCTTCGTCGATCAGGAACGCCACCCGCAAGTGCTTGAGCTTCTCGTCAGCGGAGATCTGGGCTAGTATGTACTTGAACTTCTGCTGGGTGGTCACAATGATGGAAGTCCGGCGCTTGACGAACAAGGCGAGCTCTTCCGACGTGCGAGCGAGCCCCACCTTGGCGGTCAGGTGCCTGAAATTCTCCAGGTCGTCACGAACGTTCGTGTCCAACGACTTCCGGTCGGTGAGGATGAAGATCATCTCCACGAGTGGATCATTCGATCCCGGCTTGAACACGCTGTGCAGGCGCTCCGCAAGCCAGCAGATGGACAAGGTCTTGCCGCTCCCAGCGGAGTGCTCGATCAGGAACTTGCGCCCCACGTTCCCG
>CAIXOY010000643.1 GCA_903921135.1 uncultured Gammaproteobacteria bacterium | reverse complement strand
CGATTCCTGCTGCTCGACGAGCCGCTCTCTTTCGTGGACCGCGCGCGTCGCGAGGAGATCCTGCGTCTGATCGAGCGCCTGCGCGACGAGTTGGGCCTGCCGATGCTCTACGTCACCCACGATGTCGCCGAGGCCGACCGCCTCGGCGACACCCGCGTGGAACTCTGAGCGCGCCTCAGCGCGGCAGGATCACGCGTGGCAGACCGGCCGTGGCAACGGCCTGCTCGAAGGCGGCGAGTTCCTTGGCACGCATGGCCTCCACGCCTGCCTCGATCTCCGCGAGGCGACCGAGTAACTCCTCCATGCGCTCGCGGATGCCTTGCGAAGGCGGGTAATCCGCGTCCTGCGCCAGATCCGGCAACAGCGCGAATTGCCCGTAGAGCTTCGCGCCACCATCACGCCCCGCCAGCACGTCGTAGAACACTTCCGCGTCGGGGTTGTGCAAGCCGTACTCCAGCACGCGGGCGCGCTCTTCCAGCGCCGTGGCGCTCGCCACCACGGGAGCCACGCCGGCGCTGCGCGCCATCACATCCTTTGCCTGCGCGCGCACGGCCTGCAGCAGTTCCACGTTGCGCAGCACGCGGTCCATGGCATCGCGCACCGCCACCGCAAAGTCCACGTTGGCCTGCAGTTGCTCGGGGGTGGCGGGCGAGCGCGGATCGGGGAGCACCGCAATCTCCTGCTCGCGGGTCTCGGCGCCGACCACGAGGCGCAGCCGGTACGTGCCGGGCGCCACCAACGGCCCTTCCTCGGGGTTGCCCGCATCGACCTTGGAGGCAATGCGGCGCGCGCCCGCCATGCGCAGATCCCACACGGCGGTGTTGATGCCCGCATCGCGCGAGAGCGCGGGCTCGGGTGATTCCGTGGCGTAGGCCTCGGCATCCGGGCTGTCCGGATCGTCCACCGGGTATTTGAGCGGCTCGAGTACGCTGCTCAGGGTACGGATCACTTCGCCTTTGGCGTTGAGGATCTCGGCACGGATGTCGCCCTTCGCCTCGCTCTTCAGGAAATAGGCAAAGCGCAGCCCGTAGGGCGGAGCGGGCATCGCACCCTGCTCGCCCCAGCTGTGGTCCATCTGCCAGCGGATCGCGGGTTGCGAGGGAAAAAGATGCAGCGTTTCGCGCGCGAGCGCATCGCCCGCAGTGCGCAGGATCTGCAGATCATCCAGCGCCCAGATGCCGCGGCGCGTACCCAGAACCAGCGCGCCGTGGCGGATCTCGATATCCGCTACCGCCACGGGCGGCAGGCCCTGCTCCACACGCTCCCAGTGCGATCCACCGTTGCGTGAGAGCCACAAGCCCCGCTCGCCGCCCAGATAGAGCAGTTGCGGATCCTCGGGGTCTTCGCGCAGCACGAAGAGCGGCTGGTCCTGCGGCAGATCACCCGTGACCTGCTGCCAGCTCGACCCGTAGTTGGTGGTGCGGAAAAGCCACGGGCGCTGATCATCCAGCCGTCGCGCTTCCACCACGGCCCACGCTGTGCCGTCCTGATGCGGGGACACCTCGATGTGCTCCACCGTGCCCCACTCCGGCATGCCGCGTGGCGTCACGTCGGCCCAGTTCGCGCCGCCGTCACGCGTGAGTTGCACACGGCCGTCGTCGGTGCCTGCCCAGATATGGCCCGCCTCGCGCGGGGATTCGCGAATCGAGAAAATCGTGCTGTAGGTCTCGACACCCGTGATGTCGCCCGTGATGGGCCCGCCCGACCAGCCCTGCGTGGCTTTCTCGTTACGCGTGAGATCCGGACTGATCGCCTGCCAGCTCGCACCGCGATCGGCGGAGCGGAACAGCAGATTCCCGCCGTGGTAAAGCACGGCAGGATCATGCGGCGAGATCTCGAGGGGCGCGGTCCACTGGAACCGGTACCTGAGATCCTTGCCGTGGATACCCGAGAGATTGATCGGGTAGATGTGCAGCGCGCGGTACTGCCCTGTGCCTTCGTCGTACTCGGAGAGATAACCGCCGTATTCGCCCGCGTAGATGCGCCCCGGTTTGCGCGCGTCGTAACGGAAATCGCCCGCCTCACCACCGCCTGCGCCCACCCAGTCGGGCAGCACCACGCCGCCGTGCTTGGGCAGCATGTTCGGGCCGCTCGCCGTGCCCCAGTCCTGGATGGTGCCGCCTACCCGCCAGGGTGTACGGTCGTCGACATCGATGTTGTAGAACTGCCCGAGCGGAAGATCGGGGTGTGACCAGGTCTTGCCGCCGTCAGTGGAGATGTCCACGCCGCCGTCGTGACCGGCGATGACGCGCCGAGTGTCCAGAGGATCGATCCAGAGGTCGTGATGGTCACCGTG
>CAIXOY010000642.1 GCA_903921135.1 uncultured Gammaproteobacteria bacterium | reverse complement strand
CTGATCGCCGCGGCGCTGCGCGAGGGCGTGAGGGCTGCGGGCTGAACGCAGCCCGCACGCTCTCAGCGCGGCAGCGTGCTGCCGCCCATCAGGAACTCGTCGACAGCGCGCGCCGCCTGCCGGCCTTCACGGATGGCCCAGACGACGAGCGACTGACCGCGACGCATATCGCCTGCCGCAAAGACCTTGTCCACATTCGTGCGGTAGGCAGACGCGCCCTCGGTGGGAGCAGACGCGTTGGCGCGGCCATCGGTCTTCACGCCAAAGGCCTGCAGAACGGTCTGCACCGGGCTCACGAAACCCATCGCGAAGAGCACCAGATCAGCGGGCAGCGTCTGCTCCGAACCCGGCACCTCGACGAACTTGCCCTCTTTCATCTCGACGTGCACGGTACGGATGCCCGTCACCTTGCCCTTCTCACCGAGGAACTCTTTGGTGGACACGGCGAACACACGCTCGCAGCCTTCCTGGTGGCTGCTTGAGGTGCGCAGTTTGTAGGGCCAGTAAGGCCAGGTAACGGCCTTGTCCTCGTGCTCGGGCGGCATCGGCATCACCTCGAACTGCGTGACGCTCTGCGCGCCGTGACGGTTCGAGGTGCCCACGCAATCCGAGCCCGTATCACCGCCGCCGATGACGATGACGTGCTTGCCCGTGGCGCTGATCTGGGCGTCGACGGTCTCGCCTGCCACGCGGCGGTTCTGCTGCGCCAGGAACTCCATCGCGAAATGCACGCCGTCCATTTCACGACCGGGCGCCGGCAGATCGCGCGGCTGCTCCGCGCCACCGGTGAGCAGCACAGCGTCGAAATCGGCCAACAGTGCATCGGCGGCCACGCACTCATGCGAGAGGTTGGCCACCTTGCTGCCCTCGGGCATCGCGCCCACCAGCACGCCTGTGCGGAAGACCACGCCCTCGGCTTCCATCTGCGCCACGCGGCGGTCGATGTTGATCTTGTCGAGCTTGAAATCGGGAATGCCGTAGCGCATCAAACCGCCGATGCGCTCGTTCTTTTCGAAGACCGTGACGTCGTGACCCACGCGCGCGAGCTGCTGCGCGGCCGCCAGCCCCGCAGGGCCCGACCCGACCACCGCCACGCGCTTGCCGGTGCGCTCTGTCGCGGGCTGCGGCACCACCCAGCCCTGCTCCCAGGCGTGGTCGATGATCTTGCGCTCGATGGACTTGATGCCCACCGCGTCGTTGTTCCAGTTGAGCGTGCAGGCTGCCTCGCACGGCGCGGGGCATATGCGCCCTGTCACTTCCGGAAAATTGTTGGTGCTGTGGAGTACAGCGATCGCGTTGCGGTAGTCGCCGCGGTAGACCAGATCGTTGAAATCCGGGATCACGTTGTTCACCGGGCACCCGTTGTTGCAGAACGGCGTACCGCAGTCCATGCAGCGTGCGCCCTGCTGTTTCGCCTCGGCGTCGGCCAGCGTGATCACGAACTCGTCGTAGTTGCGCACGCGCTCCGCTACCGGCTCGTAGCTCTCGTTGACGCGTTCGTACTCGAGGAAACCCGTTACCTTGCCCATGTCTTCACACCCTCTACTGAACCTTCTGTTTCACGGCGGCGCAGGGCCGCCGCGGGACTACGCGTTGGCCGCTTTCTTCTGGGCCGAAGCGGCGTTGATCTCGGCGAGCGCACGCTTGTACTCGTTCGGGAAGACCTTCACGAACATCTCGCGCGACTCGCTCCAGTTGTCGAGCAGCTCGCGGGCACGGAGCGAACCCGTCCAGCGGTGATGCTGCTCGAGCAGCGAGCGCAGCAGGTCTTCGTCGCGCTGGCCCTTGTGCCAGATCGCGCGGTCCACGAGGGCATCGTGGGCCTCTGCATCCAGTACGGGCTCGAGCGAGACCATCGCGCCGTTGCAGCGGCTCGCGAAGCTGCCGTCTTCGTCGTAGACGTAGGCGATGCCACCCGACATGCCGGCCGCGAAATTGCGCCCGGTCTTGCCCAGCACCACCACCGTACCGCCGGTCATGTACTCGCAACCGTGGTCTCCGGTTCCCTCGACCACTGCGGTGGCGCCAGAGAGCCGTACCGCGAAGCGCTCACCCGCCACACCGCGGAAGAAAGCCTCGCCGCTGGTCGCGCCGTAGAGCACGGTGTTGCCGACGATGATGTTCTCGGTGGAATCGCCGCGGAACTCGATGCTCGGGCGCACGATCACACGCCCGCCCGAGAGGCCCTTCCCCGTGTAGTCGTTCGCATCGCCGATCAGGTAGAGCGTGATGCCGTTGGCGAGGAAAGCACCGAAGCTCTGGCCGCCCGTGCCTTCGAGCTGGATGAACATCGTCTGGTCGGGCAGACCCTCGGGGCGATGGCGCACCAGCTCGCCCGAGAGCATCGCACCCACGGTGCGGTTGACGTTGCGCGTCTCGTGGAGGATCTGCACCCGCTCGCCGCGCACGATGGCGGGCTGGCAGCGCTCGATCAGCAGCCGATCGAGAGCGCGGTCGAGGCCGTGGTCCTGTACATCAATCTGGCGACGGGGAACGTCAGCAGGCACCTCGGGACGGTAGAACACGCGACTGAAATCGAGGCCGCGCGCTTTCCAGTGCTCGATGCCCTTGCGGGTATCGAGCAGGTCGGAGCG
Source organism: uncultured Gammaproteobacteria bacterium (assembly GCA_903921135.1). GTDB lineage: Bacteria > Pseudomonadota > Gammaproteobacteria > Pseudomonadales > UBA5518 > UBA5518. Next base: position 315 of record CAIXOY010000642.1, on the reverse strand, counting down.
ACCGACCAGATCGTCGAAGCGGCGGATGCCGAGCTGCGCCATGATCTGCCGCGCTTCCTCGGCGACATAGAACATGAAATTCACCACGTGCTCGGGCTTGCCCGCGAATTTGGCGCGCAGCACCGGATCCTGCGTGGCCACGCCCACAGGGCAGGTGTTCAGGTGGCATTTGCGCATCATGATGCAGCCGCTCGCCACCAGCGGGGCGGTGGCAAAACCGAACTCGTCGGCGCCGAGCAGCGCGCCGATCACCACATCACGGCCGGTCTTCATCTGGCCATCGGCCTGCACGCGGATGCGGCCACGCAGACGGTT
>CAIXOY010000641.1 GCA_903921135.1 uncultured Gammaproteobacteria bacterium | reverse complement strand
GGCAAGCTCGCCGATCTGGTGGTGCTCGATGCCGATCCGCTCGCGGATATCCGCAACACCAACACCATCCGCTACGTGATGAAGAACGGCGTGCTCCATGCCGGCGACACCGCGTCGGAGCTGTTGCCCGAGCCGCGCGCGCGCGACTGGCTCCGTGGCTGGCAGGAAGAGACACCTCGATGAGGGCGGCGCGCTTGCCCGCGCCGAGCCTCACTGGTTATCCCGCGGAAAACTCTCGTCCCACGACTTCTCCCGCAGCAGGCTGCCGTTCTCGAAGAGCCTGCGCGTGAAGCGGTAGTGGAAGGTGCTGGCGTCACTCCAGAAGCGCACGTCTCCCTCCCAGCGCAGCACCCTGCCCGGCAATTCCACCGAGGTGGCGTAGGTGCCGGTGGCTGAACTGTTCTCCGGTTGCGTGTCGCTGGTCTCGTGCACGATGCGCTCGCTGGAGTGCGAGGTTCCCCAGGGATAGCGATATCCGCCACCGGCAGAGGCCGTCACGCGCGTGCTGCGGGTGAGCGGCAGACGCTCGACCAGATTCACTTCGCCATAGCCCGAAGACGTGCCCGATTCCAGCGCACCGAAACCCGCGAGCACGGGGTCCTCTGCCGGCGGCAGGAAGACCGGCACGGGCCGCTCGGCGTGCGGGATGACCGGCAGATCGAGTCGCGTGGCGCCCTTGCCACCCAGACGCAGCGTGGTGCTCATCGCCTGCGGTGAGGGCCAGAACATGGGCCACTGCGCGTTGCTCACCACGAAGCGGATCCGGTGACCCTTGGGGAAGACCCAGGTGGTGAAGTGCATCTCGATACCGAGCGCCACTTCCTGCCCCGGCACCAGGGCCTTCGGCTCGCGCGAGGACTCGCGGTGCGTGCCGTTGAAACCCGCGCCTGCCACCAGGCTCACGGCGCCACCCGGCGCGACATCCGACAGGCGCACGAACCAGTTCGCCACGGGCGCGCTCGCGCTAACGTTGAGATGGGCGACGGGGAAACCGGTCACCTCCAGATCCGCCTCGAGCGGTGCGCTCTCGTAAACCAGCCCGAAGGCATCCGAGGGGCGCTGGTCGGGGGTGGGATCGCCCCACCACATCACGGGGCCACCCGCCTCCACGCCAGCCGTGGGCACGTAGTCCAGATTGTGAATCCCGGCCCGTGCAGGAGGCTTGCCGCCGGCCAGCGTGCGATCTGCACGCGGATAGAGCGTCTGCGTGCGCGCCCGCGCAATCGGCCAACCCTCCTCCCAGCGCCACTCGCCGGGAACCGCGGCGATGTCCTGCAGCGGCGGGTGGGAATGGCGCACGTACAGCGCGAAGCGCGGCTCCTGCATGATCCCGGTGTCGATGCCCTTCAGCCAGTGATCGAACCAGCGCACCGCCTCGTGGCGCCACTCGATCGAGGGTTCGGGGTAAGAGTTGTTCGGCCAGGCGTGGGACCACGGCCCCATGATCGCCTTCACCGGCGCGTTCTTCACACCCGCGAGCATGCGCGGCACGCTGTCGCGGTAACCGTCGAGCAGGCCGCCGATCAGGAAGGTCGGAATGCGGATGTCGTCCAGATGGCGGATGGGGGCCGTGCGGTCCCAGAACGGGCCCGCGCGGGACTGCCGCTTGTAGAGCGGCAACCACGGTGGCGTGTCGAAGCGGTCGCGGAAGTAGGCCTCGTCGATGCGGTAATCCGGCGCACCCGGCATGGCGTTGGCCAGATCGAGTTGCATCTCGTAGGAATCGACGTGCATGCCGCCATCGATGAAATGGGCGTCGTCTTCATAGAGATCATCCGCCGCCTGTATGGCCACCACGGCCTTCAGCGCGGGCGGGTTGCGCATCGCCATGTGCAGGGAATTGAAGCCACCCCAGGAGAGACCGAACATGCCGAGCTTGCCGGTGGACCAGGGCTGCGTGGCGAGCCAGGCGATCACGTCCTCGCCGTCACGCTGCTCCTGTTCGCTGTACTCGTACTCGACCAACCGCCCCTCGCTGTTGCCGGTGCCGCGGATATCGACGCGGGCCACCGCGTAGCCCCGGCGCAGGAAGTAGGAAAAGAGCGCGAGCCTACCGTCGCGGTCCTCGGTCTTGCGGTACGGCAGGTATTCGAGCAATACCGGCAAGGGGGCGCCGCCGGCACCGGGTTCGTGGCCCTTGGGGAAGTAGAGATCGGCTGCCAGACGCACGCCGTCACGGGTGCTGATCCAGGCCTCCCGCATGACGATGTCCTCGCCAAGGTCGGGCGGTGCGGCGGCCACCGGCCCGGCAAGCAGGGCGCACACAAGGAGCGCCGCCGCCCTGAAGCAGGCAGGCAAAAGGCTGAGGATCCGGGGCATATGACCTCCCGTAGGCCGGCCGGCGAGGGCGCCATGCCCCTGCAGAAAGCGGCTCAGAGTTTCTGGCGATCGTGAAACACATCCGCCCAGATATCGATCCGGCGGGGATCAAGGCGGGGATGAGCCACCTCGTGCACCTTCACGATCTTCGTGATGGCCAGGAGGACTTCAGGCGGAAAGCCGCGACGTGAACCACCCCGGGTGTCAGTAAAGAGCGTGCCCACGTACATGTAGAAGGCATAGCTGCCCCAGGTCTGGATCAGGCGGCGACCGATGTGCGGGAAGCGCTCGTCGATGAGGGGGAACTGCTCCGTGGCGCGGACCTCGACCTCCTCGGGTGCCGGCTCGCAGGGGATCTTCGGGAACTCGTCCAGATGGGCCTGCCGCAATTCCTCGGTGATCGACAGCAACTCGAGGAGCTGCTCCATGTCGGACGGGGGCAGGTGACGCGGCAGATTGTGGATGTATTCAAAGAGCCCGGGCTCGCCCCACAGCCCGATCACCTGCTCCGTGACGTCCGGGCTCAGACGGTTGAGTTTGCGGAGGATCTCGATGTTTTTCATCGTACCCGTGGGTCAGGTTGGCGGCGTCTGCGATTCTAGTTATTGCAGGCATGCCTGCAAACCGTTTCCCTACGTGATGGACGGCTTGATACCCCTGAAATGCCCCGGGCGCAACTCCCCGCTCCCGACCACCGCGCAGAGCTTCTCCCACAGAGCGATGTTGCGGGCCGTCTCTGCGGCACCGACGGCGCTCTCCAGCATCGCCTTGAGCGGACCCCGCATCTGTTCGAGCTCCGCACGGACCCTGTCCCGGTACCAGTCATTGCGGTCACGCAGGCTGATCTGCCCGAACCCTGCGGCCGCCAGCGCCGC
>CAIXOY010000640.1 GCA_903921135.1 uncultured Gammaproteobacteria bacterium | reverse complement strand
TTGATCAGCCCGGCCTGCGGTGACCTGAGTTCCAGAAGGCTTTGCCTGTGCTCGACTTTGGCCAGCTCCTGGCGCGCCTTTTCCAGTTGGACCGCGACTTCGCTGCGCTCAGCCTGAAGCTGGCGGCGATAGTCCACGGTCAACTGCGCAATCCTCCTTTCCGACTGCTCGATGAGTGCGGCATTCGATTGCACGATGAACTGCTGTGCCTTGAAGTCCTGCTCCTTTTCAATCCGCTCCCGTGCCTTGTCTGTGGCCAGGAGCTTGCCCGCGTACCCACCTCGAGCAAGCTTGTCAAAGGCGGCCTCCTGCTCCCGGTAGTGTGGCAGCACGCCCAGCAGCTTGTCGTGCACCTCCCGGGCGCCGGCAAGGTCATGGCGCGCCTTCACCAGCAGCGCCTGCTCCTGGGCGACGGCATTCTGCCAGGCCGCGATATTGGCGTTGTACTGCGCTAGGGCCGAGGAGAACGCTTCCTCCGGGTCCGCCGGCCCGTGGCGCATGGCCGCTCCGGCAAGCTGGGCATCTACCCTCCGGAGTGCTAACCGCTTCGCGTGGAAGTCACTGGACAGCGTACGGACGTCCGCGGTCGCAAGAACAGCGTCCATCCGGACCAGGACCTGCCCGGCCGCGACCTGCCCACCCTCCTCCACCAGGATTTCACGAACTACCCCCTGCTCAGTCGGCTGGACGATCTTGAGGTAACTCGCGGGAACGAGCTTGCCGTCAGAAACGGCAACGATGTCAAGGCGCGCAAATGCCGACCAGGCCAGAATCGCCGCCAGCATTGCAAGCAGTGCCTTGAGGACAGCACCGGGCAGGGGGGATGGAGGCGTGGACTGGAGACGCAACAGGGCGGGCGCGAAATCTTCGGGATGGGCGTTCCGGATCAGGCTCATGGTCTGAATGTCCCTTTGTAGTCTACTGTCAGCTCAGGGCAACCTTCTGGTCCACATGCAGGCCCGGAGGCACCTCATGGGCGATGAAAAGCATCGTGACCTTGTCGCGCAACCGGTTGACGGTCCTCGCGAATCGCTCCGCCGTAGGCGCGTCCAGGCTGGCGGTTGCTTCATCGAACACGAGAATTTTCGGCTTCTTCAGCAAGGCCCGGGCGATCGCGATCCTTTGCTTCTGGCCGCCTGACAGGCCGACGCCATGCTCGCCAATCCGGCTGTTATAGCCCTGTGGGAGGACTGCAATGGTGTCGTGGATTTCGGCCACACGGCAGGCATCCACGACATCGTCAAATCCGGCATGCGGGTTGGCGGCGATAAGGTTTTCGTAAATGCTCCCGCTGAACAGCACCGTTTCCTGGGGGACGAACCCGAAATAGTGACGAAGCTCGTTCGGGCAGAAATGGGCGATGTCCTGCCCGTCAATTCGAATGCCCCCCTCAAGCGGAGGGTAGTAACCCAGCAGGAGCTTGGCCAGGGTGCTTTTCCCGGTTCCTGAGGCACCGGTGAGAACCGTGATGCAACCGGGCTCCAGCGCGATGGAAAGATTGCGAAATAACCAGGGTTGGTCGGGTCCGTATCGGAACGAAAGCTGGTTGATCCGGACCTGCCCTGCCCCCTTGGGATCCCGGGAAGGCTGCAACGCCATGGTTTCGGCCGGGGCGTCCATGATGTCGCCCAGCCGACGTACCGCAATCGCTGCCTGCTGGAATTCCTGCCATAAGCCGGAGAGCCGCAGCATGGGCTGGGACAGCCTACTCGCAAACATCTGGAAGGCCACCAACATGCCGATAGTGAAGCCGTCGTTCCGCATCACCAGCAACGCGCCCACGCACAGGATCACAAGGGTCATCGCTTGCTCAAGGGCATTCGCGAGGACGCTGTATGTATTGGAAACCTGCCTGGTGGAAAATCCAGCCGAAAGATAGCTCGCCAAGAATTCATCATACCGACCCCGCAGGTGCGGCTCCATCTGCAGCGCCTTCACGGTTTCCATGCCAGCAACGTATTCAGTCACGAATGCCTGATTGCGTGCGCCCAGCAGGAATTGCTGGTTCAGGCGCGACCTGAGCAACGGCGTGACGAGCGCACTCAAAAGTGCCATGAGCACCAAGCCAACAACTGCAATCAGCGTCAGCGGCCCGCTGTACCAGACCATCAGCGCGAGGAGAATTACCAGGAATGGGAAATCGAGAAGCAGGGATACGGCGGCGCCGGCCAGGAACTCCCGGATCGTTTCAACCGCCTGCAGTCGGGCAACCAGCGTACCTGTCGGGCGATGCTCGAAATAGGGCATCGGCAGGCGCAGGAGGTGCCAGAAGACGTGGCTGCCCAGGACTGCGTCGACTCGATTTCCCGTGTGCAGGACCAGGTATTGT
>CAIXOY010000639.1 GCA_903921135.1 uncultured Gammaproteobacteria bacterium | reverse complement strand
GCCGGCAGCAGCGACGACAGCATCTTCATCCGGATGCCCACCGCGCTCTCCTTCCCGATGAACATGCCGAAGTACAACTGGTTCTTCGAGACGGTGCCCGAACCCCACGCCGACAACCGCCAGCTGCACTGCCCGCGCGGCAAGGGTCTGGGCGGTTCCTCCGCCATCAACGGCATGGTCTACGTGCGCGGGCATGCCCGTGATTTCGACGAGTGGGAATCACTGGGCGCCACCGGCTGGGGCTACCGCGACTGCCTGCCCTACTTCCGCCGCGCCGAGACGTGGAGCGAGGGAGCAAGCGAGTACCGCGGCGGAGAAGGCCCCATCGGGGTCTGCGCCGGCAACGACATGAAACTGAACCCGCTCTACGAGGCCTTCATCCGGGCCGGCGAAGAAGCGGGCTATCCGCGCACCGCCGACTACAACGCCGAGCGACAGGAAGGCTTCGGCCAGATGCACATGACGGTGCAGGGCGGCGAGCGTGCCTCCTGTGCGCGTGGGTACCTCAAGCCCGCCCGCACGCGGCGCAACCTCACGGTGGTGAGCGATGCACTGGCAGAGAAGATCCTGATCGAGAACGGCCGCGCCACCGGCGTGCGCTACACCCGCAAGGGCAAGACCGAAACCGCTCGCTGCACGCGCGAAGTGATCAGCGCCGCCGGCGCCATCGGCTCGCCAACGTTGTTGCAGCATTCGGGTATCGGACCGGCGGCCGTGCTCGCTGCGGCAGGCGTGCCGGTGCAGCACGATCTCCCCGGCGTCGGAGAGAACCTGCAGGACCACATCGAGGTCTACTTCCAGTTCGAATGCACGCAGCCCATCACGCTGAACAGCAAACTCGGACTGATCAGCAAGGGCCTGATCGGCGCGCGCTGGGTGCTGTTCAAGAGCGGGCTGGGCGCGACGAACCACTTCGAGTCCTGCGCCTTCATCCGCTCGGGCACCGAGGTAGAGTGGCCCGATATCCAGTACCACTTCCTGCCCGCGGCCATGCGCTACGACGGACAAGCCGCCTTCGCGGGGCACGGCTTCCAGGTGCATGTGGGGCCGAACAAACCGAAGAGCCGCGGCCATGTGCGCATCACAAGCGCCGATCCTGCGCAGAAACCCGAGATCCTCTTCAACTACCTGAAAGACCCCGAAGACGTGCGCGTGTGGCGGCAGTGCATCCGCTTGACGCGCGAGATCATCGGGCAGGCTGCCTTCGATGCGTATCGCGGCAACGAGATCCAGCCCGGCGCCGCCGTGCAGAGCGATGCAGAAATCGACGCCTGGGTGCGCGCCAACGTCGAGAGCGCCTATCACCCCTCGGGTGCCTGCCGCATGGGCCGCGCAGACGACGCGCTCGCCGTGGTGGACCCCGCCTGCCGCGTGCGCGGCATCGAGGGGCTGCGCGTGGTGGATTCTTCGGTCTTCCCCACGCTCACCAACGGCAACCTGAACGCGCCCACCATCATGGTGGCCGAGAAGGCAGCCGATCTGATCCTCGGCAAGACGCCGCTGCCCGCGTCAACGGTGACGCCGTGGACAGATCCGCAATGGCAAAGCCGTCAGCGGCCGGGCACGCCCGCGCGACGCATCGGCTGATCTCGCTTTTCACCGTCTGCGGGGAGGCTCGCGGAACGCTACGGGAGGAATGGACATGGCAATGCTTCGCTTCGCCTTTCTCTTCACCGTGGGCCTGTCAGCCGCAACAGCGGGCGCGACCACCCCGGATCCCGTCACCACCGACCCGCCCCGTCAGGAGCCGCCCGCCAGCATGGAAGGCCTGCACTTCACAAGCGCAGGCGCCAACCTGAACGGCGTGATCTATGAAGCCGCAGGGCCCGGCCCTCACCCCACTCTCTTGCTGCTCCACGGCTTCCCCGGCAACGAACTGAACGCCGACATCGCGCAGTCCGTGCGCCGTGCGGGTTGGAACGCCGTGATCTTCCACTACCGCGGCGCCTGGGGCAGCGAGGGGGAATTCACCTTCACGCACGTGCTGGAAGACAGCGCTGCGGTCTTTGCGGCGATGCGCGAACCCGCCTTCGCGAAAGCACACCGCGTGGACCCCGCGCGCGTCTCGCTCTACGGCCACAGCATGGGTGGCTTCGCGGCGCTGATCACGGGCGCACGCACGCCGGAGGCACGCTGCGTGGCCTCGGTGGCGGGTGCCAACATGGGCGCGATGGCGCCCGCACTCGCAGACCCGATCGCCGCGCAACAGACCGCTGCACTGTTCCAATCCTGGGCCGAGGGTTTCATCCGCGATGCTTCAGGAGAGACGCTGGTGAAGGAACTGCAAAGCAGTGAGGGCGCGATGGACATCACCCGGGGCGCTGCTGCCCTTGCCGCACGGCCGGTGCTGCTCGTGACCGGCGCCCGCGACGACGTCACCCCCACGGCCACCAACCACGATCCGATGCTTGCCGCCCTGCGCAACGCAGGGGGCAAACAGGTGAGCGAACTGCGCCTCGACAGCGACCACGCCTTCAGTGACGCGCGTATCGCGTTGGCACGCGGCGTGGTGGACTTCCTGCAACAGCACTGCCGCTGATAGCGGCGCCGGCACGCCAGGGTGGCCGGCATCGATCTGCGCGCACTGTTGCATCACGGCGGCACTGCAGCCGACTGGCAGAACCTCGGGCTCTGGCCCGCGCCTAACGAACAGCAACCCGATTACGCCGGAGCCTGCCGGGCGCTCGCCATGCGGGTCGGTGAAGCGGCCGGCATGCAGCGCGGGGATCGTGTGCTCAGCATTGCCTGCGGTGCGGGCGAGGAGCTCGATCTGTGGACCTCCGCCTTCGGTGCATCAGAGGCCATCGGGCTGGAGCCGGATGCAGGGGCCTGCGCTCAGGCAGAGCGCCGGGGGCGCACGCTCATCCACGGCGGTCTCGCACAAACGCCGACCACACGCTTCCACCGCGTGATCTGCGTGGATGCTGCGTACCACATCAGCCCGCGACGGGATTTCCTTCAGACCGCACACCGGGCGCTGCTGCCGGGAGGAACGCTCGCCTTCACGGATCTGATCGTGGATCGCCCCATGGGCGCTGCGATGCGCGCTGCCGCACGCGCGTGCCGCATCGACCCGCAGGAGCTCGTGGACACGGACACGGCCATGGCACGCATCAGCACAGCGGGTTTCACCGACGTCCGCTGCGAGCGGCTGGATGAATCGGTGCTCGATGGCTTCCGGCACTTCGCGGCACTGCAGTCGAGGCGTATCGGTATGGGGCGCTGGCACAGCTCCTGGTGGCCGGCTGCCGTAACGGCACGATTGGTGCTGCCCGCACGAGCGCGGGGCCTGGGTTATGCCCTGTTCAGCGGCAGGGCAACAGGCCCGGCACCGTGTCAGCCGAGTACCGCCTGCGCCACACTCACGTAGAGCGGAATGCCTAGGAGAATATTCAGCGGAAACGTCAGCCCCAGCGACAACCCGAAATACAGACTCGGGTTGGCTTCGGGAATCGCAAATCGCAGCACAGCGGGCACGGCGATGTAGGAGGCGCTCGCCGCGAGCACCATCAGCAGCGCGCCGTCACCGGGCCCTATCCCGAAGAGCAGGCACAAGCCCAGTGCGATACCCGCATGGACGATGGGACCCGCGATCCCGTAGGCCATGAGCAACG
>CAIXOY010000638.1 GCA_903921135.1 uncultured Gammaproteobacteria bacterium | reverse complement strand
GCGGTGATGCTGCGTTCGCCGCACGTGATGATGATCGGCGCCGGCGCCGAGGCCTTCGCGAAAGAGGCGGGGCTGGAGCTGGTGGACCCGTCCTATTTCCGTACCGAGATGCGCTGGCAGCAATTGCAGAAGGCCATCGAGGAAGACCGGATCCTGCTCGATCACACGGGCCCCGCGCAGCCCAAAGACGAGAAGCGCGGCACGGTAGGCGCGGTGGCGCTGGACGCTCACGGCAACCTTGCCGCTGGCACCTCCACCGGTGGCATGACCAACAAACGCTGGGGGCGCGTGGGGGATTCGCCCATCCTCGGCGCCGGCACCTGGGCCGACAACCGCTCGGTGGCGGTCTCGGCCACCGGCACGGGCGAGATGTTCATCCGCAGCGCGGCCGCCCACCAGGTGGCATCACGCGTGATGTACGCGAAGGAATCGCCCTCCGCTGCCGCCACGCACACGCTGGAAGAAATTGCAGCCATTGCGGGTGACGGCGGCCTGATCGTGCTGGACGCCAATGGCGGCTATGCGATGGAGTTCAACACCGAGGGCATGTACCGCGGCACCATCGGCGCCGACGGCATTCCGCAGGTGGGGATCTACAAGGAAAAGGAAAAGCCCGCGCCCTGAGATGCCTCAGCCACCGCTCATCGCGGCGGCGCGCATCATCGCGCGGGCCTTGCTGAGCGTTTCTTCCCACTCGAGCTCGGGCACCGAATCGGCCACTACGCCGGCACCGGCCTGTACGTGCAGCAGGCCGTCCTTGATGACGGCGGTACGGATGGCGATGGCCGTGTCCATCTCGCCCTGCCACGAGACGTAGCCCACCGCACCGCCGTAGATCCCGCGCCGCGAGGGCTCCAGCGAATCGATGATTTCCATGGCCCGGATCTTGGGCGCGCCCGAGAGCGTGCCCGCCGGCAGCGTGGCACGCAGCACATCCATGGGCCCAAGCCCCGCGCGCAGCCGCCCAGTCACGTTCGACACGATGTGCATCACGTGCGAGTAGCGCTCCACGATCATGCGCTCGGTGACACGCACGGAGCCTGTCTCGGCAACACGGCCGACATCGTTTCGGCCCAGATCGATCAGCATCAGGTGCTCGGCGATCTCCTTGGGATCCGCGAGCAACTCTGCCTCGAGTGCGGCGTCTTCCTCGGGCGTGGTACCGCGGCGGCGCGTGCCCGCGATGGGGCGCACGGTCACCTCCCCTGCCGCCAGACGCACGAGAATCTCGGGCGAGGAGCCCACGATCTGGAACTCGCCCATGTCGAGGAAGAAAAGATACGGCGAGGGGTTCAGGTGGCGCAGCGCGCGGTAGAGATCGATCGGGTCCCCGCTGAAGGGCGCGCTCAGGCGCTGCGAAGGCACCACCTGCATCACGTCCCCGGCAAGGATGTACTCGCGGATGCCGTGCACCGCATCGAGGAAACGCTCGCGCCCGAACTCCGAAACAAAGGCAGCCTCCACGGCACGGGCGCGCGGGCTGTCGGAGGAGGCCGCCGACAAATCGATGCTGCCCTGGCGTGGCGCGGGCTCTTCGAGGCGGCGCTGCATGGCATCGAGCCGCGCCGTACCGTGGGCCTCGGCGTCGGGTACGCGCGGGTCAACCATGCACACGAGCAGGATGGCGCCGGCCAGATTGTCGAAGACCAGGAATTCCTCGCAGGCGAGCAACAGGATGTCGGGCGTGCCCAGACGATCGGGCGGGGCGCTGCCAGCCAACCTGCGCTCGACGTAACGCGCGCAGTCGTAGCCGAAAAACCCCACCAGTCCGCCCGCGAACATCCCGAGCGCAGGATGCGTGTACACACGCTCGCGGCGCACATAGCTGTCGACGAAGGCGAGCGGATCCACGCCCTCGTG
>CAIXOY010000637.1 GCA_903921135.1 uncultured Gammaproteobacteria bacterium | reverse complement strand
TGGACGCAGGAAAAACTCTTCAGGATGTTCGGCGTCAATTACTTCGCGAGCGGCGGACCGCGCTATCCCGCCGACAACGACGATCTCCTCTCCATGCTGCGCAACAACGAGTGCTACACCGAGGCCGTCGTCGCCCCGATGATGCACGGGCTGGGGGTCTACAGTGTGCTCTGCACCCTGTCCTTCGGTGGCACGGTCGTCACCAGCTCTGCGCCGCGTTTTTGCGCGCAAGGGCTGCTGCGCGCCGTGGCAGATCACGGTGTGAACGTCTTCAAGATCCCCGGTGACGCGATGGGCAAGCCGCTGCTCGAGGCGCTGGACGCCGATCCCATGACGGGGCAACTCGACACGCTCCGGATGATCATCTCCTCGGCCGCGGTGTTCAGCGCCCACATCAAGCGCCGGCTTGTCGAACGGGTGCCGCATCTGCTGATCAACGACATTCTCGGAGGCTCGGAATCCGCCGCCCTCGGCAACGCCATCAGCAGTGCTGCCTCGCACGCTGGCAGCGCTACGGATGCGGCGCTTCGTCTGCAGGCTGCAGACTGCGTGAAGGTGTTCACCCCTGAGCTCAAGGAGGTCGTACCCGGCAGCGGCGAGCGCGGCATGGTGGCGCGCAGCGGTCTGATCGCAGAGGGCTACTTCAAGGATCCCGTCAAAACCGCGGCGACCTTTCCCGTGATCGATGGCGAGCGCTATTGCTTGCTGGGTGATTGGGCGGAAGTCCTTGCCGACGGCAGCATCAAGTTCCTCGGGCGTGGCAATGTCTGCATCAACACCGGCGGCGAGAAGGTGTTCCCCGAGGAAGTCGAGCAGGTGCTGAAAGCGCTAGACAGCGTGGATGACTGTGGCGTGGTAGGCGTCGATGACGCGCGCTGGGGCAGTGCCGTTACCGCACTCCTCAGCCTGAAAGCCGGACATGCATTCGACCTGCAGTCCACCTCTCTGCAGTTGCGCGAATGCCTTGCCGATTACAAGGTGCCGCGTCATTTCGTGCTCGTCGATGATGTCAACCGGGGGCCTAACGGCAAGCTCGATTACCAGCGCCTGTCGGCGCGCGCCGCCGCAGCGCTTGTGTCCAACCCCGACTGCCTGAAGGTGCTCTCACGATGAAAATTCGCGCGGCCGTTGCCAGTTCGATCGAGAGCGGATTCGAGTTCGAAGAGCTCGAACTCGCGGCCCCCGCGGCCGATGAAATTCTGGTCAAGGTCGAGGCGTGTGGCGTCTGCCACACCGACGTCTCGGCCCGCGCGCACATGCAGATGCCTGCCGTCCTCGGGCATGAAGGGACGGGCAAGGTCGTGGCCCGCGGCAGTGCCGTCACCGATGTGAACGTCGGCGATACCGTGATCATGTCCTACGGTTGGTGCGGTCAGTGCGGCAACTGTGCCTCGGGCCATGCCTACACCTGCGAGCGTGGCGTGGAGGGCAGCATAGGCGGTCGGCGCTTTGATGGTTCCAGCACCATCATGCGTGGCGGTGAGCCGGTTTCAGGCGCTTTTTTCCAGCAATCCTCTTTTGCGTCCCATGCGCTGTGCCCGGCGCGCGATGCCGTTGTTGTGCCCGCGGATTTACCGCCTGAACTGCGTGCGGCGCTGCCCTGTGGCGTGATGACGGGCGCGGGCGCGGTTCTCAATGTGTTTGCGCTTGCGGCAGGTGAGACTCTCGCGGTCTTCGGCACGGGAGCCGTGGGGCTGTCGGCCGTCATGGCGGCGCAACTGGCCGGCGCCCGGATCATCGTGGCGGTTGATGTCCATGCCGGCCGACTGGAACTCGCGCAGAGGCTCGGCGCCACGCACGTGCTGGATGCACGCGATACGGATGTGGCAGCGCAATTGCGGGCGATCTGCCCCGTTGGCTTCGACTACAGCCTGGAAACCAGCAGCAACGAAGATGCGTTTCGCGCCGCAACCGGCTGCCTTGCGATGCGCGGAACCTGCGGGCTCGTCACCATCCCGCACGGCGGGCAGCCGTTTCCGTTTTCGCCTTTCGAACTGATGGTCAAGGGAGCGCGGCTGCAGGGCATCATGCTGGGCGCGGCAACTCCGCGCAGCTTCCTGCCGCAACTGATCGGTTACTACCAGCAGGGGAAGTTTCCGCTCGATGCCTTGATCACGACCTACCCCTTCCCCGAGATCAACACGGCGTTCGGCGATGCCAAGCGCGGCAGCGCGTTGAAGCCTGTGCTGTTGATGGGGGATTGAGCCTCGCTGGACTGCCTGCAGCGGCAGCCCGGGCGGGGCTCAGGGCGTCAGTGCCAGATCCACTCCCTCCGGCATCCAGAGGAGTTCCACCCGCACGCCGTCCGGGTCCAGCACGTACACGATCTCACTCTTGAAGCCATCCGTGTCGGCACGTGTGCGCGTTGCAGGGAGACAACGCCCGCCATGTGCTTCCGCGCGCGCGATCGCGGCATCGATGTTGTCCACACGCAGCGCGAAGTGGGTGAGGCCGATACTGTTCATCGGCCGAACCGCCGGGCGTTCCGCGGCTGGCTGTTCGAAGTGCCAGAGCTCGAGGCGTACGCCGCTCAGGCCGAGGTAGACCGAACTGAGCGCCACCTCTCCCTCGAGTTGGATCAGCGGCGCCATGTCGGAGCCGATCCTGAAGCTCTCGTTGCGCGTGAAACCCAGCCCATCGCAATAAAAACGCAGCGACCGTTCCAGATCGGAAACGCAGATGCAGAGATGGTAGAAGGCGGGCGTACGGGTGCTCATGCGCTGCCCCGGCTACTTCGCGTCGAGGAAAGGCGGCATCACGCCCGGCTCGTGGCGGTAGCTGTTGTCCTTGGGATAAGGGGCAAGAGGCTCGGTGCCAGGATGCTTGTAGCCGTGGGTGGCGAGGTAGTGCGCCTGGATGTTCTCACGCGGCGGCAGTTCGCCCACGATCTCGTAGAGCCGGTGGAACTGGCTGTAGAGGATCTTCCAGCGGCCTTCGTGTTTGACGTAACGATCGCGGTAAAACGCGGTGCCGTAGAGACGCATGCCACGGCGGTATTCGAACAGATCGTCGTACAGGTACCAGGTGCCGATCGCCTCTTCCGGCCCGACGATCTCGATCTCCGGATGGTGACCGTTGTGGTGCGAGATCATGTCGGCGTGTGCGCCGGTGCGCACCATCTCCAGATAGGGCTCGCGGCCCTCGTAGCGCATCGAATAAATGCCCGCCTCGACGCTGAGCACCACATCGGGGTGCAGCACCTCGCGCATGCCGTTGATGTCGGCGGTGTCGAAGCAGCGCCAGTACTGGTGCTTGCAGCGGCGCACGTCTTCGATGGCAGTGAGGCGTGTCACCTCCGCGCGGAGTGCGGCGACTTCTTCGATGAGTGCGTCGAGGTTCATCATCTTGCTCCACGGTTTTCTGATCGGTGTCTGGAGCATAAAGGTCGTGGAGCCAGGAAACCATGTCGCCGTCCCCAAGAAGGGGAGCGGTCCTCGACAGGGTTAGCCATAAACTGTAGGGACGTCGAGCAAGGCTGTTGGCATCGGTGATTGGCCGCATGTGCCTGCGGGCACAGGTATGCTGCGCATCCTCCCCGCCGATGCGCGTCGCTAGCCTTCGTGATCATTCGTCGTCGGTTGGGTACGGGAGCCCCGTCAGCGAATAAGCGTAATACTCTGCGATGCCCTCAATACGCCAGATATGAGCCTCTTCTGTGACCTTTGCATTCATATTTTTTGCCAAGAAGTCCATTTCGGCGTAAGCGCTGTGCAGCGCACTCATCAAGACTGTAAAGGCAGCCTCTTCATTACTGCAGTCGAGGTGGTGCAGCTTCCTCAAGTGCGCACCCACTGCGGTCGGGTCGTTCCATGAGGTAATCCGGTGCTTCTTAGCGAGATCGCCTGTGCCATTGAAAAGATCGGCGAGAGCACGCATTTCGGTGACATCTGAACTCATCGCGTCGGCGGCCTTCGTCTTGCCGTCGAGGTGGCTTTGCCGCCGAACGATGGCCCTTATTAGCTGGGCGTTTAGA
>CAIXOY010000636.1 GCA_903921135.1 uncultured Gammaproteobacteria bacterium | reverse complement strand
CTGCGCTGGCCCGCACAACCCTGCGGACATGTCATCAAATCAATACAGACAAAAGTGTAATCACAGGTTGACACTATGACGGGGGCGCTTTAGATTCGGCGTCATGGTCAATAACAAGCTCCCTCCATGAGCGCACGCAACCGCGGCACCGCAGCGGATCTGCCCATCCGCGTGTGCATCGTCACGATGGACACGCACATGGCCAGCGCCACCGAACGGGCGCGCCCGCGCCTCGAGCGCGACTTTCCCGGCCTCGTCCTCAACCTCCACGCCGCCGCCGAATATGCCGGCGATGACCACGCCATCGCGAGGGTGCGCGCCGATATCGCCCGCGCCGACATCGTTGTGGTGGGCATGCTGTTCCTGGAAGACCACTTCCTGCCCATCCTCGAGGATCTGCGCCAGCGCCGCGAACACTGCGACGCGATGGTCTGCATGGTCTCTGCGACCGAGGTGGTGAAACTCACGCGGCTCGGCCAGTTCGACATGGACAAGCCCGCCAGCGGGCCCATGGCGCTGCTGAAGCGCCTGCGCGGCGGCAACGGCGAGAAGAAACCCTCGGGCGGCGCCGCGCAAATGAAGATGCTGCGGCGCTTGCCGCAGTTGCTGCGCTTCATACCGGGCACCGCGCAGGACGTGCGCGCCTATTTCCTCGCGATGCAGTACTGGCTCGGCGGTTCCGAGGAGAACATGCTGAACCTCGTGCGCCACGTCATCGACCGTGGCGCGGGCGGTCCGCGCAAGGCGCTGCGCGGCATCGTGCCCGTGCAACCGGCGGTGGAGTACCCGGAGGTGGGGGTCTATCACCCGCGCATGCAGGGGCGGCTCTCGGAGGACCCGGCACGGGTTCCCGCGCCGCAGGCAGGAGAGGTGCGTGGCACCGTGGGGCTGTTGCTCCTGCGCTCGTATCTCCTTGCGAAGAACACAGGCCACTACGACGGCGTCATCTCGGCTCTGGAGGCGCGCGGCCTGCGTGTGGTGCCTGCCTTTGCCGCGGGGCTCGATTCGCGCCCCGCCATCGAGCGCTTTTTCACGCAGGATGGGCAGGTCACGGTGGATGCGGTGGTCTCGCTCACCGGCTTCTCGCTGGTCGGCGGCCCCGCCTACAACGACGCCAAAGCGGCAGAAGAGACCTTGGCAGGGCTTGATGTGCCCTACGTCGCCGCGCATCCCGTGGAGTTCCAGACCCTCGACCAGTGGGGTGGCTCCGAGCGCGGTTTGATGCCGGTCGAGAGCACCATCATGGTGGCGATACCGGAACTCGACGGCGCATCCTCACCGATCGTCTTCGGCGGTCGCCCGGGCGGGGAAGGGGTGACCTGCACCGGGTGCGCGCAGCGCTGCACCTTCAAGGCGGCAGACCGCGGACAGGATATGCACACCTGCGGCGAGCGCGCCGCTATGCTCGCCGCGCGAGTGGATCGCATGGTGACGCTGCGTCGCAGCGAACGGGCCGCACGCAAGGTCGCGGTAGTGATCTTCAACTTCCCGCCGAATGCGGGAAACATCGGCACGGCAGCCTTCCTGGCTGTCTTCGAGTCTCTCTACAACACGCTCGCCGGCATGAAGGCCCACGGCTACACGGTCGACATGCCCGCAAGCGTCGATGAGCTGCGCGAGCAGTTGCTGCACGGCAACGCGAGTCGTCACGGCGCTGATGCCAACGTGCACGCATTGATTCCCGCCGCCGATCATGTGAGGCGGGAGCCCTGGCTGCGCGAGATCGAGGCCCAGTGGGGCCCTGCGCCCGGTCGGCTGCTCAGCAACGGCAGCGCGATCTTCGTGCTCGGCAAGCAGTTCGGGAACGTGCTGGTGGCGGTGCAGCCCTCGCCCGGATACGAAGGCGACCCGATGCGGCTGCTCTTCGAGAAAGGCCTCGCACCCACGCACGCGTTCTCGGCCTTCTACCGCTACCTGCGGGAGGATTTCGCCGCGAATGCCGTGCTGCATTTCGGCACGCACGGTTCTTTGGAATTCATGCCGGGCAAGCAGAGCGGCATGTCGGGCAGTTGCTGGCCCGACCGGCTGATAGCCGACCTGCCCAACATCTATCTCTACGCGTCGAACAACCCCTCCGAGGGCGCCATTGCCAAGCGCCGTTCGGGCGCCACGCTGGTGAGCTACCTCACGCCGCCGATCACGCAGGCGGGCCTATACAAGGGACTGAACGAATTGAAGTCCTCGCTTGAGCGCTGGCGATTGCTTGAGCCAGGCGCGACGGAGCGCGCTGAACTCGCCCTTCTGGTGCAGGCGCAGTCGGCGGAACTGGATCTCGCCGATGCCGAGCCTGCCTGGACACCGGCAGAACTCGATCAACGCATGCGCACGCTGGCAGCCGCCGTGCTCGAACTCGAGTACGCCCTGATCCCGCACGGCCTGCACGCGGCGGGCCGCGCACCGTCCGAGGCCGAGCGCATCGACATGCTCATGGCCATCGCCGATGCCTCGGACGATCTGCGTCTCCCGCGCGAGGCCGCCGAGTCGCTGGTGCAGGGGCTGAGCGCGGACCGCGTGCTCAAACTCGCCCGATTGCCGCGCAACGAAACGACGATCGCATTGATCG
>CAIXOY010000635.1 GCA_903921135.1 uncultured Gammaproteobacteria bacterium | reverse complement strand
GCTTCGTCGCACGCATCACATCGGCCGGGTCGGCGCCTATGGCGAGATGGCGGCCGACGCGGGCTTCGCGTCTCTGCATTTCGTCAACGGCAATTCCGGACCGCCACCGGTCGCACCCTGGGGCGGCCGCGAGGGCCGCTTCGCCACCAACCCCGTGTGCATCGCCATGCCGGGCAGCGCCCGCCATCCGCGCTTCGTGCTCGATTTCGCGACCAGCCGCATCGCCATGGGCAAGGTGCGCGTGGCGAACAACGCGGGCAAATTCGGGCGTAACTGGGGTTCCTGCCTCTTCGGCTTCGAGGGCGAGGACACCTTCCTCTGAGAGCCCTGTAGCATGGGGCACTCCCAGAAACGGCAGTGCCCCATGAACCCCTTCCGCGACGAACTCCGCTACCTCAGCCTCGGCACCTGGCGCAAGAACGGCGAGATGGTGCCCACGCCCGTGTGGTTCGCACCGGATGGCAAGGGGCTGTATGCCTTCTCTGCCGGCGCGGCCGGCAAGGTGAAGCGCCTGCGCAACTCGCCACGTGCCTGTGTGGCGCACTGCGACTGGCGCGGCACCCTCTTGGGCGAGTGGCACCCCGCACAGGCTTTCCTGGTCACGGATGCACACGAACGCAAGGCCGCCTTCTCGGCGCTGCGGCGCAAATACGGCTGGCAGATGTGGATCGTGGATGCTGGCGCGTGGCTGGCCAGAACCATGGCAAGCCGCGCGGTGATACGCATCGAGCCGCTCTAGACGCGCGCCGCCGACGGCGGGGCTCAGAGCCCCGTGTGCAGACCGCACTCCCGGTTGTCATCGACCTTGGTCGGGTCGAAGTAATGGCGGCAACTCGGCAGACCGCGGCGCTCGACGTGATCCTTCAGGTCCTGCTCGCTCCAACGGAAGATCGGCGCCACACGCAACATGCCTCGGCGATCATCCCAGGTGACGGTATCGAGGCTCTGACGGAAGCTGGTTTCGGACTGCCGGATCCCGGTGAACCACAGTTGCGGCCGCAACTCCCCCAGCGCGCGCTCGAAGGGCTCGATCTTGATGTTGCGCGTGAACTGTTCGTGGAGTTCGGGCTCGTCCAGCTGCGGGATGCCACCGTAGAGCGCGTTCCAGCGCTCGGCGCTCATGCGCGGCGTGTAGACCTGCATGTTGAGCGGCAGGCGCTGCATGAGTTTCTCGGCCACCTCGTAGGTGTCACGCAGGTTGTAGCCGGTATCGATCCACACGACGGGCACCGTAGGGTCGACGCTGCTCACGATATCGAGCATGACCGCGGCCTGCGGGCCGAAGGACGTGCTGAGAAACGGGCGCAGCCCCGTGGACAGCGCCCAGCGCACGACGTCCTCCGGCGAGCTCTCGGCAAGCTCCCGGTTGATGACGGCCAGTTCGGCCGCGGCAAAGCGCTGGTTGCTGATGGCAGCCATCCCCATGGTGGCGAGATACCCGGATCGAAACAGGCCCAGTATAAAAAAACGGCCCGGGGCGTTTGATAACGTTCCGCCATAACCTTATGCGCGGCAGAGGTGCCAACGGAACGGTCGCCGGCAATTGTGCGGCTTTGGATGGGGCCGGGGGGAGCAGGCGGCTACCATCCCGATCCCCCGCAGTCACGGACTCCCCCATGTCCCGCTGGCGCCGTCCGCGGCCCCGACTCAGCGATTTCGTGCCCTATGCCGGTGTGTTCGCTCACGGCATGGGACAGACGATCGTGATGGCAATACTGCCCTCGCTGGGCCGCGAGATACATCTCGGCGAGTTTGCGATCGGCGCGATCATCTCGGCCTCCTCCCTGGTGTTCTTCATCAGCAGCCGGATCTGGGGGCGTATCAGCGACCGCTGGGGTCGCAAGCCGGTGATTCTGGTGGGGCTGTGGGGCTACGCGGCCGGTACGCTGGTGTTCGCCGGGCTGTTTGCCGCGGGCATGGAGGGGCTGCTGGCCGGCAGCCTGCTCTACGGCCTGATCATCAGCACGCGGATGGGGCAGTCGATCCTCATGTCGGCCACCGCACCGGGCACAGCGGCGCTGGTCGCCGACACCACCACGCCCGTGACACGCGCTGCAGGCATGGGGCGGCTGAGCGCCGCCAGCAATATCGGATCGATCATGGGGCCGGCCATCGCCGGCGTTCTGGCGACGGTGAGCCTGCTCGCCCCGCTCCTCTTCGCAGCGGTGGCGAGCGCCGCCTGCGCGCTGCTGATCCACCGGCATCTGGAGCACCGGGGGCAGGTGCATCCGCACAACCGCGGCGAGGGCGCGATGCGCCTGCTAGACCGGCGCTACCTGCCCTATCTCGCGCTCGGCATGGCCGTATTCACGGGCTTTTCGGTGGTGCAGCAGACGATCTCCTTCCGGATACAAGACACCCTCCTGCTCGATACGCGCAGCACCGCCCGGACAGTGGGATTCATCATGATCATCTCAGCCGT
>CAIXOY010000634.1 GCA_903921135.1 uncultured Gammaproteobacteria bacterium | reverse complement strand
GTGGGGAGATTGCGCGGCACGCCGGGGATCACGTCGGTCACGATGTACTGGTGCTGCATCGAGACCAGCGGCACGCAGACGCCGGCAAGCGCGCCCAGTTGCCGTGCCCACTGTCCGGCGCAGTTCACTACTACCTCGGCCTTGATGTCGCCGAGCGAGGTCCGCAGCCCCGTCACGCGTCCGTGCTCTTGCATCACCGCCGTCACCGCGCACTGCTCCACGATCCGCACGCCGCCCATGCGCGCGCCCTTGGCGAGCGCCATGGCGATATCGGCGGGATTGGCCTGCCCATCCGTGGGCAGGAAGGCCGCTCCCACCAGATCGGAGATGTCCATCACGGGCCAGAGATCGCGCGCCTCGGCAGGCGTGAGCAGATGCATCTCCAGCCCGAAGCTGTGCGCGGTGGTGGCTTGGCGGCGGATCTCGGTGAGGCGCGCCGCGTTGCAGGCGAGGCGCAGCCCGCCGTTGCGTTTCCAGCCGGTGGCGAGCCCGGTTTCGGCTTCGAGGCGGTCGTAGAGTTCCACGCTGTACTTCAGCAGCTGCGTGATGTTGGCCGAGGTGCGCAGCTGACCCACGAGCCCGGCCGCGTGCCAGGTGGAGCCGCTGGTGAGACGGTCGCGCTCGATCAGCAGCACGTCTTTCTTGCCGAGCTTCGCGAGGTGATAGGCCACGCTGCAGCCGATGATGCCGCCGCCGATGATCACGATCTCGGCGCTGACGGGTAGGGTGCTCATGGGCTCAGCCGTACTCCTTGAGGTGTTGTTGCCACGCGGCCTCGGCACGCTGCCGGTTGGTGGCGGTGTAGGCGGCGTAGTCGAAGTCGAGCGTGGAGTGGATTTCCGAGACCATGCTCCACAGCGTTTCGCGCAGCAGCGAGGCGCAGCGCATCGCCGAGAAGCGGCGCAGCAGCTCGCGGTCCACGCTGCCGTGATAGGCCATCAGCAGCGCTTGGGTCTGTTCCGCATCCAGGTCGTTGTTCGAGCACACCCCGCCCAGATCGAAGAGCGGGCTGTTGAAGCCCGCGTAGTCCCAGTCGATCAGCCAGAGCCGTGTGCCGTCATCGATCAGGTTGGCGGCGAGAAGATCGTTGTGGGAGAAGACGATGTCCACACGGCCGAGATCACGCTCGAGCGCCGCGGTGTGCGCCAGCAGCGCGGGGAGCGACGGCAGGTGGACGCTCTGACGCTGCCGTAGCTCCGCGGCGTAGTCTCGCAGCACCTGGAAGACGTTGAAGGCGAGCACTGGCCCGCGCAGGTGGGCCACCACCTCGGTGTGCACGCGGTGCAGCAGCGCGGCGATGCGGGGAAGCCTTGCCGGCTCGCGCACATCCAGCGGCGAAAGTGTTTGCCCCTCGACGAAGTCCAGCACCAGTACGCCGGGCTCGGCATGCAGCACGGCCGGCGAGATACCCGCGGCCGCGGCCGCGCGGCTGGCGGCGAGTTCGGTGGAGCGCAGGATGCCGTGTACGGGGATGTCATCACCGATCCGCACCACGCGCTTGCCGCGCGCATCGTGGACCAGGTAGTTGCGGTTGGTGATGCCGCCGGTGAGCGGCTCGGGATCCACCGGCCCCGACCAGCAGGGCAGGGCGCGGATGCGTGCGATATCGCCTGCGCGGCTCACGTCACTGCCGGGCTCAGAGCGCCGCGCGGAAGATCCGCGCGAAATCCTCGCCGCTGCAGGGGCGGGGGTTGGTCTGGTGGCAGCCGTCGGCAAACGCCACCTCGACGAGGCGGTCTATCTGGCCCGCGTGAACCCCCGCAGCGCCCAGCCCTGCGGGAATCCCGAGCGCCGATTTCAGGTCGGCCAGCCACGCGATGAACGCGTCTGCGCTATCGCCCGCCGTGGCTTTGGCGACGCCCACCGCCTCTGCCAGCATGTGGAACTTCGGGAGCGCCGCATCGCGGTTGAAGCGCATGACGTGGTCGATCATCACCGCGTTCGCCAAGCCGTGGTGCATGTCTGCCAC
>CAIXOY010000633.1 GCA_903921135.1 uncultured Gammaproteobacteria bacterium | reverse complement strand
GCGTTGACTTCCGCAGCGTGGTGAGAAGCGCGCGGGGCTGCATGTCCAGGCCGAGCAGGAACAGCAGGAAGATGATGCCGACATGGGCGAAATCGCGGAGCAGTTCCACGTCGGTGGTGAGCCCGATGCCGTAGGGGCCCAGCAGCGCGCCGAGCGCAATGTAGGCGATCAGCAGGGGTTGGCGCGTGTAGAGCGCCACCGAGGCCAGCACGGCCGCCCCGCTGAAAATCAGGAAGAAGGTGAAAGTGACGGAGGTGGTGTCCATTGCGGGCTCCCGTGTACGGACGTCCCGCGCCGGAGTTCAGTCGTGCCGGGCGAGCAGCGGCGTGTCCGGGTCCATTGTTGCCTGTTGGTAGACGTGGCGGAAGTCGTGCAGCGCACTTCGGGCTCCGGACGCCGGCCGGTCCGGGCGCAGCGCGAAGGAATCGAATCCGCAGCGGCGCATCAGGAAGATCTGGTCGCGGAGCACATCACCCACCGCACGCAATTCCCCGCGGTAGCCGAGGCGCTCGCGCAGTACGCGCGCGTTCGAATAGCTCCTTCCGTCGCTGAAGACGGGAAAGTCCAGCGCCACGAGCGAGAGGCCCCCGAGGCGGCCCTCCAGCGACTCCACCTGCTCATCGCTCCCGAGCAGCACACCCTTTCGGCCGGTTCGTGCCAGCAGCGTTTCCCCCGAGGCCAACCAGAGCGCGACCGGCACGATGATGTCTCCCTCCGGCAGATCGGCTAGAGATACCTCCCTGCCGCACAGGACCCAGAGGTCGTCCGCCAAAGGCCCTTCAGGACCGAGCAGGTTTTGCATACACGCTCTCCCGGAACGGTTCGATGCCGACGCGTCGAACGAACTCGAGGAAACTTTCCCCTGACTCGCGCCGCGTCACGTAGATATCGAGAATGGTGGCGATGACGCCGGGGATCTCGTCATGGGCGAAGGAGGGGCCCAATATGGTCCCCAGCGATGCCGCGTTCCCCTGGCTTCCGCCAAGCAGCACCTGGTAGAACTCCGCACCCTTCTTGTCCACGCCGAGGATGCCGATGTGGCCAACGTGATGGTGGCCGCATGCATTCATGCAACCCGAGATGTTCAGTTCGATGTCACCCAGATCATGCAGGTAATCGAGGTCATCGAAGCGCCGCTGGATGGCTTCTGCAACCGG
Organism: uncultured Gammaproteobacteria bacterium; assembly: GCA_903921135.1. Lineage (GTDB taxonomy): Bacteria > Pseudomonadota > Gammaproteobacteria > Pseudomonadales > UBA5518 > UBA5518. The sequence continues at coordinate 940 of CAIXOY010000633.1, read as the reverse complement.
TATGGACTTCGCATTGGCGAGCGAACAGAAGTCGCCTCCCGGGCAGCAGATGATGTCGGTCAACAAGCCGATGTTGGGCGTGGCCAGGCCTGCGGGACGCAGACGGTCCCAGAGATCCCTGAGAGCGTCCTGCCGCACGTCGGCGAGCACCAGGTTCTGTTCGTGTGCTACCCGGATCTCGCCGAAGGAATAGGCGTCCGCCAGGTCCGCAACCACCTCCATCTGATGGTCTGTGGCGTCACCCGGTGCGATGCCGGTGGGCTTGAGCGATATCGTGACAATTGCATATCCGGGTTGCCGGTGAGGCAGCACGCTCCGCGCGACCCAACGATCGAAAGCCTTGTCTGCGGCGCGCTCTCCGGCCAGCGCGTTATCGCTGGCCGCAGCATCGAGCGCTGCGTAGGGGTGGGGTGGAAAGCAGGCCTTGATGCGCGCGAGCCGCTCAGGGTCGACGGGCGCCATGCGTGAGCGGATGTCCTGCCATTCGCGCTCGACGCGGGTTCGGAACTCATCTTCGCCCAACGCCTTCACCAGGATCTTGATGCGGGCCTTGTAGATATTGTCGCGCCGGCCCGCACGGTTGTAGACCCGAAGGATCGCTTCGAGATAAGACAGCAACTCATCTGCCGGGAGGAACTCCCGCACTACCGTGCCCACGACGGGCGTGCGTCCCAGGCCACCCCCTGCAAGTACCCTGAAGCCCGTTCCGCCATCGGGCCCTCTGAGCAGTTCGAGCCCGATGTCGTGGACCTTGACGGCCGCCCGGTCACTGCGCGAACCGCTCACTGCGATCTTGAACTTGCGAGGAAGGAAGCTGAATTCGGGGTGGAAGGTCGACCACTGACGGATCAGTTCGCACCAGGGGCGGGCGTCCTCGACTTCGTCGCGTGCCACGCCCGAGAATTGGTCCGCAGTGACATTGCGGATGCAGTTACCGCTG
>CAIXOY010000632.1 GCA_903921135.1 uncultured Gammaproteobacteria bacterium | reverse complement strand
GGCTACAGCTCGCCGGTCTGGTACACACCCTGAGTCTACGCAGCCGATTCCATCCCACACAGGAGCTCCCCATGTCCCTGCTTCCCCCCGGTTTTCCCGACGATGTCTTCGGCGCTTTCGAGGTGTTGAAGGGCCGCGCGCCCTTGTCTGTGGAAGATCTGAAAGTGCTCGCCATGATCGAGGTCTCGGGCGAGTACCTCTACCAGGCGATTGCGCGCGCCGCGCCCGATGACGAGTGCAAGGCACTGTTGAAGCGCAACGGTCAGGAAGAGCGCGGCCACGCGCACCGCATGCTGAAAGCCATCTACCTTAAGGGTGGCGAGTTCACGCTGCCGGCAGACGGCGAGATCCCGTTCGTGCGCAATACGCCGCAGGAGATTCCCACCAACGCCGAGTTTCTGGAAATGCTCGCCGACGCCGAAGACGGTGGTGACGAGATCTACGCGCGCTGGGCAGATGCCGAGCCGGATGCCGAGGTGGCGCGGCTGCTGCGGCTGAACGGCCGCGAGGAAGCCCGCCACGGCGAGCGGGTGAACGAGGTGCGCAAGCGTCTCGGTATGACGGCCTGAGTGCGCCTCCTGCGGGCGCTCAGCCGTAGAGCGCCCGCAGTTCCTCCGCCAGTATCCCAACGCCCCGCGCGAAGAGCGCTTCGTCCCCCGCGTAATTCAGACGCAGGCATTCCCGTGCGTGTGGCCAGTCTTCCTCCAGCCCGAAGAAGAAATGCTCGCCCGGCAGCACCAGCACGTTCCGCGCCTTGAGGCGCCGGTAGAGCTCGCGTGTGGGCACGGGCAGATCACGCAGCCACAGCCACAGGAAGATCGCGCCCTCGCTCGCGTGCAGCGCCCACGGCATCTCACCCAGCGCCTCGGCGATGATCTGCTGCGCGCGCAGTGATTTGGCGCGGTAACAGGGCTGCACCACTTCGCGTGAGAGTCGCAGCAACTCGCCTGAGCGGAGCAAGCGCTCGGCCACCGCAGGCCCCACCGAGCCGGTGGCGAGTGAGACGATCGCATTCGTCGCGGCCAGCGCATCGATCACTTCCTCGCGTGCGATCACGATGCCTGTGCGCAGCGCCGGCAGACCGATCTTCGAAAGGCTCATGCAGAGGATGATGTCCTCGTTCCAGATCGGGGTGGCCTCGGCGAAGAGGATCCCGGGGAAGGGCAGACCGTAGGCGTTGTCGAGTATGAGCGGCACGCCTGCCGCGCGCGCCATCGCTGCGAGGTGCAGCACCTCTGCGTCCGTCACCACGTTGCCCGAGGGATTGGTGGGGCGGGATACCAGCAAGGCGCCGGTGCTCTCATCCGTGCGCAGCGCACTGAAATCCACGCGGTACTTGAAGCTGTGCGCGCCCAGCATCTCGATGGTGGGCCGCTGCGAGCGGAAGCAGTCCGGGTCCAGCCCCTGGTCTGCATAGCCCACGTATTCGGGCGCGAGCGGCAGCAGGATGCGTTTGCGCGAGCCGTCCGGGAACATGCCCGAGAACATGTTCACGAGGTAGAACACCGCGAGCTGGCTGCCGTTCACCAGCCCCACGTTGCGACGGCTGATGGGCCAGTTGTAGTCGTTGGCAAAACGCTCTGCGAGTGCGTCCCTGAAGCCCTCCGGCCCGATATGCGAATCGTAGGCGCCGACCAGACGACGGAAGCCAGGATCGTCGAGAGTTGCGCGCGTGGCTTCGGCCCAGGCCTCGCTCAGCTCGGGAATGATCGCGGGGTTGCCGCCGCCCAGCATGCAGAGCGGCTGCGCGGGGTCGGCGGGCTGCGACGAGATATCGCTCATCAGTTCGCTGATGCCGGTGTGGCCGGCGTAGCGTTCGCCGAAGGAGGAGAGGGTGAAGCG
>CAIXOY010000631.1 GCA_903921135.1 uncultured Gammaproteobacteria bacterium | reverse complement strand
CGATGTCGATGTGATCGTAAACCTCACCACCGGCATGGGTGGCGATCTCCTCGTCGGCCCCAACGGCACCGACACGCCGCTGCCTGGCAGCGACCTGATTGGCCCCGACGAGCGCATCGCGCACCTGCACGACACCCTCCCCGACATCTGCACCCTCGACTGCGGCACCATGAATTTCGCCGAAGCCGATTACGTGATGACCAACACGCCCGGCATGCTCCGCGCCATGGGCAGCATGATGACCGCGCTCGGCGTGCGCCCCGAGATCGAGGCCTTCGACACCGGGCATCTCTGGTTCGCCAAACAACTCGTCGACGAAGGCGTGCTCACGGGGCCTGCGATGGTGCAGCTCTGCATGGGCGTTCCCTGGGGCGCGCCGAACGACATGAATACGTTCATGGCGATGGTGAACAACATCCCGCAGGGCTGGGTGTGGTCTGCGTTCAGCCTGGGCCGTGACCAGATGCCCTACGTTGCTGCCGCCGTGCTTGCCGGCGGAAACGTGCGTGTGGGCCTCGAAGACAACATCTGGCTCGACAAGGGCGTGCTCGCCACCAACGCCCAGTTGGTGGAGCGCGCCGTGAACATCATCGAGACGATGGGCGGCCGCATCATGGGCCCCGAGGCCGTGCGCCAGAAGCTCGGTCTGCAGAAGCGCGCCCCGGTGGCACGCGCATGAGCAATCGTATTGCGGCGATCGTCGGTGGCGGCGTCATCGGAGGCGGCTGGGCTGCGCGTTTCCTGCTGAACGGCTGGGACGTGCGCATCTTCGACCCGGACCCGGAAGCCGAGCGCAAGATCGGCGAGGTGCTCGCGAACGCGCGGCGCTCCCTGCCGGGCCTCTACGACGTCGCACTGCCCGCCGAAGGAAGCCTGCATTTCTGCGCGACCATCGCTGAGACCGTGAGCGGCGCAGACTGGATACAGGAGTCCGTTCCCGAGCGCCTCGACATCAAGCACCGCGTGATCCGCGAGATCCAGGCGGCTGCGCGCACCGACGCTGTGCTCGGTTCTTCCACGTCCGGCTACAAGCCTTCCGAACTCGCCGAGGGCGCGACGAACCCCGGCCAGATCATGGTCGCGCACCCCTTCAATCCCGTGTACCTGCTGCCGGTGATCGAGCTGGTGCCGCACCCCGGCACCGATCCGGTGCTGGTCGAGCGTGCGCAGGAACTGCTGCGCAGCGTCGGTCTGAAACCCCTTCGCGTGCGCAAGGAAATCGACGCGCACATCGCCGACCGCTTCCTCGAAGCGGTGTGGCGCGAGGCGCTCTGGCTGGTGAAGGACGATATCGCCACCACCGAGGAAATCGACGACGCGATCCGCTTCGGCTTCGGCATCCGCTGGGCGCAGATGGGGCTCTTCGAGACCTATCGCGTGGCCGGTGGCGAGGCGGGCATGGCGCACTTCATCGCGCAGTTCGGCCCCTGCCTGCAATGGCCCTGGACCAAGCTCACCGACGTGCCCGAGCTCACCGACGAGCTCGTGCAGAAGATCTCTTCACAGTCCGACGCGCAGTCCGGCATGCACGGCATCCGTGATCTGGAGCGCATCCGCGACGACAATCTGGTCGGCATCATGCGCGCGCTGAAACGCCGCGACTGGGGCGCCGGGCGCACTGCACTTGAACACGACGCACGCCTGCTCTCGACGCGCGCCGCACCTGACTGGTCCGCGCCCGTGCTCACCATCGAGCGCGTGATCCCGCGCGACTGGACCGACTACAACGGCCACATGAACGAGACCCACTACCTCGAGCTCTTCAGCCGCGCGAGCGACCGCATCATGGAACTGGTGGGCTGCGATGCGGCCTACATTTCCTCCGGTGGCAGCTACTTCACGGTGGAGACGCATCTGTGCCATCTCGATGAAGCGCACGCCGGCGCCAAGGTGCGCGTGACCACCCAGATCATCGAGGGCGCGGGCAAGCGGCTCCACATCTTCAGCCGTCTCTTCCACGAGGACGGCCGCCTGCTCGCCACCGGCGAGCAGATGCTGATCCACGTCTCGCTGGAGACGCGCCGTGCCGCGCCGCCCGGTGGCGTGGTGGCAGAGGGACTTGAACGGGCGATGGCGGGGCAGTCGGCGCTGGAGCGGCCCGAAGGGCTGCGGCTCGGGCGCGTATAGCGCGTGAACGCCTGTTTTCGGGGAATCCGCAGGGACAGGAGCGTCCGCAGGGCAGAATCCCGGCACTCGGGATGAGCGGTACACGCAGCGAATTCAAGGGCGGGATGCCTCTCTCCGAGCGCCAGCGCTTCATCTCTTCGATGGCGCTCATCTGCGGCCTGACTGCCGGCGGCTTCGCGCTCTCTTTTGCGTGGATCCTCGACGAAGCGCTGATTCCGTCCGACCTGGGGTCTACAGGCCTGGTGCCTACGGGTCTCATGGCAGGTGTATTCCTGCTCGCCTACCTGCTCGCGCAGCGCGCCCGTCTCGAGGTCGCCTTGTGGCTCGTCCTCGCGGCGTTGGCCGGGCTGATCGTCGTCCCGCCCTTTCTGCGTGGCATAGGGATCTATAGCCTCACGCTGAGCATGCTCTCGGTCCTGGTGCTGTTTTCCGGGCTACTGGGCGGTAAGGTCGTCGCGCGACGCAGCAGCCTGTGTGCCGTGCTCCTGCTGCTCCTGCTGTACCTGCTCACCCGCTCGGGCTATATGGACAGCGCTCTCGTCCCCTTCATCGGAACCTACTTCCCCCCCTTGCAGTACCTGGTGGTACACGTGGTGATCGTACTGGTCACGGGGTGGATTACGGGCTGGTATGCCGCTGCCGTGAACGACTCGCACAGGCAGTTGCAGCAGCGGGCGCAGCAACTCGAAGAGACTGTCGGCGAGCTCCAGGACGCCCGCCGCGCGCAGGACGCGCTGAACGCCGCGCTCGAAGAGAGAACGCGTGACGCCGAGGCGGGCAGCCGGGCCAAGAGCCGTTTCCTCGCGTTGATGTCGCATGAGATCCGCACGCCGCTGAACGGCGTGATCGGGGTGGCGCAGTTGCTGAAGAAACCCGGCATGGACGAACGTGCGCGTTCGGATCTGCTTGAGACGATCATCGCCTCCGGTCGCGCGCTGCACGCCGTTACCAACGACATGCTCGATCTCTCGAAGGTCGAGTCGGGTCGTATGGACCTCCTCCAGCGTACCTTTGATTGCAACGAACTCCT
>CAIXOY010000630.1 GCA_903921135.1 uncultured Gammaproteobacteria bacterium | reverse complement strand
CGTCGTAGACGTACACCCCTTCGCCGCGGGTCAGCGTGAGTTGCTCGATGGCGGCGAGGTTGGTGGTGGGGTAGAGGATGCGGGTCATGGGTTGCGCCTCAGGATTCAGCGGATCCCGGACAGGAAACGGTCCAGCCGGCTCTCTTCGAAATACAGCCTTTCGCGCTCATAGCGCATCGCCTCATCCACCCGCGCAAGTTCGGTGCGGATGCTGTAGCGCTCGCGGTCGTTATCGGAGGCGCTGTAGGCATACTCCAGTTCGCGCCGGCGCTGGTCGAGTTGCGCCACCCTCTGCCGTTGCTCGTACACCGGACGCGCCGCGCGCCAGTGTGTGGCGAAGGCCGCATCGCTGTCGGGCGGGCACACACCGCCATAGTTGCCGCCCGAAAGGGCCACCTCCACCGCGTTCTCCGGTGTGCAGTACACATCCAGCCCGCGCTCGTAACCGGTCTGCCAGGCCTCACGATCCACCTTGATGCCGTACTCCACGCAGGCGCTGGCATGATCCTGCGCGCGATCCGGGCCGGTGCCTTTCACGCCGTCGCGGTAGCCGATGTCCTCCCAGCTCGCGCTGCGGCAATCACCCTCCGAGAGGCTCGCACAACCCGCCAGCAGCAGAAGCGGCAACAGGAGCAAAACGCGGTATCGCATCAACGGTTCTCCGGCGGCAGTGGCAAGGCACGCCCGGCGGATCCGCGGGCGCTGCTATGATCGGCCGTATTCTGATACGCGGGACGAGGCGATGAACAGCACCGCAGGGCTGCACCGTGGCCTCGGCCCGGCCGATGTGGTCGCGCTCACGCTGAACACCATCGTCGGCGCCGGCATCTTCGGACTTCCGTCAGCGCTGCATGCCGCGGCCGGTAGCCACAGCCTTGCCGTGCTGGGCGCTGCCTTCGTGCTGATCGCGGCGGTTGCCGCCTGTGCGGCGGAGGTGGCGAGCCGATTCGACGCCACGGGTGGGCCGGTACTCTACGCCCGCGAAGCGCTGGGGCCGTTCGGCGCTTTTACCGTCGGCTGGCTGCTGTACCTCACACGGCTCGCCACCTCCGGGGCCATCATCGTGGTGATGCTCGATTACGCCGCGGCGTTGTGGCCCGCGTTGTCGGAGCCTCTGGCGCGCGGCATCGCCATCACCGTGTTCCTCCTGGCGATCGCGGCGCTCAATCTGCGCGGGGTGGTGCAGGGTGCCGCGCTCGGCAATGTGCTGGTGGTGCTGAAACTCACGCCGCTTTTCCTGCTGGCGCCGCTGGGGCTGTACATCGGCGGCTGGCCGCAGGCGGCCGCGGAGCCGGCACTGCAGGCCGATGCCCTCGGCGCTGCGTTCCTCCTCGCGTTCTTCGCCTGCATGGGTTTCGAACAGGCCACCATCGTGGCCGGCGAATTGCGCAGCCCCAAACGCGATCTGCCCCTCGGCATGCTGGGCGGTTTCCTGCTGGCGGGGCTGCTCTATGCGCTCCTCGTGCTGGCCTGCCAGTCGATGCTCCCGGGTCTGGCAGACACCAAACGCCCCATCGCCGAACTGGCGCTCGCGATTTTCGGTGCGGCCGGCGCCACCCTGGTCGCGGTCACGGCGGTGCTCTCCTGTGCCGGGAATCTCAGCACCTCCATCCTCGTGACACCGCGGGTGCTGTTCGCACTCGCCGAGCAGGGCGAGATCCCTTCCGTGTTGGCGCGCGTGAGCGGTGGCACACGGGTGCCCGGCGTGGCGATCATGCTGACGGCGAGCATTATCTGCGTGCTGACCCTGACGGGTACCTTCGTGCATCTGGCCACCATCGCGGTGATCGCGCGGATGCTGATGTACGCCTCGATCTGTGTCGCGCTGCTGGTGCTGCGGCGGCGCGGGCCCGCCCCGCTTGCCGTGCCCGGTGGCCCGGTGCTGGCCGTGCTGGCGATCGCATCCTGCGCGCTCGTGATGACCACGGCCAGTGCGGAGGCGCTGCGGGCGGTGGGCATCGCACTGCTTGCGGGTTATATGCTTCGCATTGCCTGGCGCCGGTTCGGCGTCACCACGCCTTGAACTTTTTTCCGGAGAACCTGAGCATGAGCACTTCCTTCCGTCGAGCGCTGCTGTCTCTCGCGCTGCTGCCGCTGGCCACCGCGCTGCACGCGGCAGAACCCCGCGCCCGCGATCTGGGCGTGCCTTTCGAGGGAACGCCCGGCCCGTTGAATGCGATCACCGACGTGGCGGGCGTGGAAGTGGGGCACAGCACGATCATCTCTGCAGAGGGCGTCACGCCCGCGGTGCGCACGGGCGTGACCGCCGTGCTGCCGCGCGGCAAGCGTCCACCCACAGAGGCCGTGTTCGCGGGCTGGTTCAGCCAGAACGGCAACGGCGAAATGACCGGCACGACCTGGCTGGACGAATCCGGCCTGCTGTACGGCCCGGTGATGATCACGAACACCCACAGCGTGGGCGTGGTGCGCGATGCGGTCATCGCCTGGGGGGGCAAGCACTACACATTCGACACCGACGACTGGTGGTCACTGCCCGTTGTCGGGGAGACCTGGGACGGCTGGCTGAACGACATCAACGGCTTCCATGTGAAGCCCGAGCATGCCTTCGCGGCGCTGGATATCTCGCGCAGCGGCCCGGTGACGGAGGGCAACGTGGGCGGCGGCACCGGCATGATCTGCTACGAGTTCAAGTGCGGGATCGGCACGGCCTCGCGCGTGGTCGAGGACGAGGGCAAGCGCTACACGCTGGGCGTCTTGTTGCAGGCGAATTTCGGGCGCCGTTCGGAGTTGCTGGTCGCAGGTGTGCCCGTTGGCAAAGAGGTGCCCGAACAGCCCGCGTATGCCGCGCTCGCCAGCAAGCGGGAGGATCGGGATCTGGGGTCCGTCATCGTGATCGTGGCGACGGACGCGCCCTTGCTGCCGCACCAGCTCGACCGCATCGCGCGGCGCGTGACGATGGGTATTGCCCGCTCCGGTGCCGTCGCAGGCAATGGCTCTGGCGATATATTCCTAGCTTTTTCCACCGCCAATGCGGAGGCGAGTGCGGCCAAGGGGCTTCCTTCGGTGCAGATGCTCCCGAACGAGCGCATCACACCCTTCTTCACGGCGACGGTGCAGGCTGTGGACGAGGCGGTGATGAATGCGCTGGTGGCGGCGCGTACGCTCACGGGCTTCGAGGGCAACACGGCCATCGCGCTGCCACATGAAAAACTGCGTGCGGCGCTGAAGAAGTACAACCGCCTGGAAGCGCCCTGATCGCGGGCATCACTCCCGCGAGAACACCTCCCGGCCGTCGAAGATCGTGCGCAGCACGCGCGTGTCGCCGATCTTCCGTTCCTCGCCGTGTGCGGCGAGCGCGAGCACGTCCTGGTCCACCACGATCAGGTCGGCTTTCTTGCCGGGCTCGATGGAGCCGATCTCCTTTTCCATTCCCAGAACCCGCGCCGCATTGATGGTGTAGCTTGCGATGGCCTGGTGGATGTCGAGCCGTTCGGCCGCGTTCAGCACGCCGGGGATGGCAGGGTCCGGGTTGGCCCGCGTGAGTGCTTGCTCAAGATTGTGGAAAGGCCGCGGGTTGCGCTCTTCCACGGGGGCGTCGCTGCCGGATGCGACGATCCCGCCCAAGCGCGCTATCGCCGCCGTGGGATAGACGTTGCGCATGTAGTAACCGTCGCGGTAGAGGTCTTTTCCGTCGATGCGCTCGAAGAAGGGAATCACGCTGAAGTCATAGGGCGGGTTCACCACCGTCCATGCATGCGTGAAGACCACGCCGAGCCCCGCCTTGCCGATGCGTGCCTGGTCTTCGGGGCTGATCAACTGCGCGTGCGCCATCGAGTGCTGCGCGTCGGGGTTCAGGCGCTTTGCTTCCTCCAGCATGCCGATCGCGACCCGCACGGAGCGGTCACCGATCGCATGCGTATGCACCGCGAAACCCGCCCGCGCCATCGCCGATTCGTAGGCGTGCAGGTACTCCTCCGTCTGTTCCAGCACGCCGCTGCTCTGCAGGCACTGCGCCGGGTCAAAACCGTGCGCATCGCGGAAGCGTTCCGTGGCGGGGTGATCCATACGTGCGGCAGGGGCTTGCGCGCACGCCGGATCGGCCGGGTCGACGTAGCCTGAAACGTGGAAGTCTTCACCTCCGGGCGTGCCCGCGAAGCGTGGCTGAAGGTAGGGCTTGAGCACAGCGCCGTTCGGCAGCGTGGGTGGATCGGCATAGGGATTACCCTCGAGCACACCGTCCACGAACATCTTCACGTGGCTCGCGCGGATGAGCTTGCTCTCGCGCTCCATCCGCTCGCGTGCCGAGACGAACTCCTTCACAACTTCGGGAATCTGCGCCTGCGTGGGGCGTGCAGAAGGATCGTCGAAGCGCCGTATCAGCGCCGCACGCATGCGGAACGTCATGCCGCCCTTGTCTTCAAGCCCGCGCCAGAACACGAGTTGGGAAGGATCCACGGCTGCGTCCAGGATCGACGTGATGCCCTGCTCGCGAAAGACCTGCGCCGCCTTGGGCACTACCTCGGTGAAATCGTCCGTCCCGAAGAAACCCGGCGCACCGAGGCGCCCTTTCGCGCCCTCGGTGATGCCCCCGCTCGGCTCGCCGGCGGCATCCACCGCGACCAGCGCGCGGATATCGCTGAACTCTTTTGCCAGCGTCTGCCGGGAATAACCAATCACCTTGCCGTCCGGCCCGCGTGCGCGGGAGAGCGCAAGGCTGTTCGCAGCACCATGGTGACCGTCGTTGCCGCGCAGCATGATCGGGTGTTCGGTGGAGACGGCGTCCAGTGCGGCCCGCAGCGTCGGATAGCGCGCGTCGGGCTCGTTCCCCATCGAGAAATTCCACTGCGGCACCATCATCCATTCGCCCGCGGGAAGCGGGTGCTCGGCCAGGCAGGCGCGCAGGAAGTCCACCATGACGGCCAGGGACATACCCTGGCTTTTCAGATCACAGACGTCCGGTTGCACCACGCCGAGCGCGTGCACGTGTGCATCGATCAGCCCGGGCAGCACGAGTTTCCCGTCGAGGTCCACCACCCGGGTGCCGGGGCCGCGCCACTGTGCAGCACCCTTTTCATCACCCACATACGCGATGGTGTTGCCGTGTATCGCGACGGCGCTCGCCTCGGTGCGGGCGGCGTCTGCGGTGTAGATGCGGGCGTTGAGATAGAGCGTGTCGGCAGCCGGTGCGGCGGTTACCGGGTCTGTCATTGCAAGTGCGAGGCACAACGCGGTCGGGCGAAGGATGTGTCGCATGGTCGAGCTCCGGAGGCGGGGTTGTGTCGGTGGGAGTATTCACAGCTGCGAATGCCCAGGCAAACGATCACGCAGGGGGCTGATTCACCCGCACGCCCGGAAGGGCAGGGAACGTCGCCACGCCCGCGTGTCAATTCCCGCAGCGGGCGGTTGCCCGATCGGCCCGCGCGGCTACACTGCCCGCCATCATCAGGAGTTCTCTCATGAGCCTTTCTCTCAAGGATCCCGGCCTGCTGCGCGGCCAAGCCTTCATCGACGGTCAGTGGATCAATGCCGATTCCGGCGCCACGCTGGCCGTCACCAACCCCGCCACGGGCGAGGTGGTGGCGATGGCCGCGCGCTGCGGCCAGGCCGAGACGCGCCGCGCCATCGAGGCTGCGAACCGCGCGCTCAAAGACTGGTCCGCACGCACGGCGAAAGAGCGCGCGACGCTGCTTCGCAAGCTCTTCGATCTGATGATGGCCAACCAGGAGGATCTCGCGCAGATCCTCACGGCCGAGCAGGGCAAGCCTTTGTCCGAAGCGCGCGGTGAGGTGGCGTACAGCGCGAATTTCCTCGAGTGGTTCGCCGAGGAAGGCAAGCGCGTTTATGGCGACACCATCCCCGCCCACGCGCGCGACAAGCGCATTGTGGTGGTGAAGCAGCCCGTGGGTGTGGTCGGTTGCATCACGCCGTGGAATTTCCCCAGCGCCATGCTCGGCCGCAAGATCGGCCCGGCGCTCGCGGCTGGTTGCACGGTGGTGTGCAAGCCCGCGAACAACACGCCGCTCTCGGCTTTCGCCATCGCGGTGCTGGCAGAGCGCGCGGGCTTTCCGCCCGGCGTGATCAACATGGTCTGCGGCGTGACGCAGGAGATCGGCGACGAGATCTGCTTCAACCCCACCGTGCGCAAAGTGACCTTCACCGGCTCCACGCCCGTGGGCAAGCAACTCATGAGCAAGTGCGCGCAGACCGTGAAGCGCACCTCGATGGAACTGGGCGGCAACGCGCCCTTCATCGTGTTCGACGACGCGGACCTCGATGCCGCGGTGGCGGGTGCCATCGCCTCGAAGTACCGCAACGCGGGCCAGACCTGTGTGTGCGCCAACCGCCTGCTGGTGCAGGACGGCGTCTACGAGGATTTCGTCGCGCGGCTTCACGAGGCGGTGCGCCAGTTCACGCTCGGCAACGGCGCCGAGGCAGGCGTCAGCATGGGCCCGCTGATCGACGAAAAAGCCGCGAACGAGGTCATGTCCTTTGTGGACGATGCGGTTGCCAAAGGCGCCACCGTGCTCTGTGGCGGGCACCGCGCGCAGCAGGGCAATGCCTTCGTGGAGCCCACCATCCTCACTGACGTGAGCACCGAGATGCGCGTGTTCAACGAGGAGATCTTCGGGCCTGTCGCACCGGTGTTCCGCTTCTCGACCGAGGCCGAGGCCATCGCGCTCGCCAACGACACGCCCTTCGGACTGGCGGCGTATTTCTATTCGCGGGACATCGGACGCGTCTGGCGTGTAGCCGAGGCGTTGGAATACGGCATCGTCGGCATCAACGAGGGCATCATCTCGACCGAGGTGGCGCCCTTCGGCGGCGTGAAGGAATCCGGCAACGGCCGCGAGGGCTCCAAGTACGGGATCGAGGATTACCTCGAGATCAAGTACATGTGCATGGGCGGCATCGACCGCTGAGCCTGCGATTCTCCCCGTGGGAGATTCTATGTTGCGAGGCAACCCCCAGAGCGCATTTCGGGCTGATAGTCACACTCGTTCTTCATGAGGGTAAAGGCGACTCGGGCGAGCTTTCGCGACAAGGCAACGAGGGCCTGGATCTTCTTCAAACCTCGGGCCAGAAGCTGCTGGTAATAGGGCTTCCACGTGCCTGAGCGGCAGGCAGTCATGGCCGCGGTGTAGAGCAGGCGCCGGAGTTCGGCGTTGCCGCGCTTGCTGAGCTTGCGCCGCCCCCTCTGGGTGCCAGAGTCGCGCGCCTGCACATCCAGACCGATGAAGGCGACGAAGGCGTCACTGCTGCGAAAGCTGCCGCGCTGGTAGATCGCGGCCAGCGCAGCCGAGGTGATAGGTCCCACCCCTTCGATCTGCCGGCATCGCGTCACCTGCTCGGCCCAGTAGCGTCGGGCGCAGGCTTCGATGCGTTGGCCCAGCAGCGCTTCGAGTGCGCGCATCTTGCGCACGGTCTCGCTCAGCTCGCGCTTGCAGACACCAACGCCTGCCATGCTCTGCTCGATCATCACGCGCGCCGAAACACAGCGCTCACGCAGGTTCAGCAACTTCAGTATTTCGCTGTATCCCGCAGGCGGCGGTGTCCACAGCCGCAGTGACTGCTTCTCGTGGGAGAGGTAACGACGCAGCAGCTGCGCATCCAGCACATCGGTCTTCGCCCTCCCGCCGATACCCTCGCGGTAGCGGCTCAACCGGAACCCGTCGATCAGGTAGACCGCGTGACCGAGCTCGTGCGCCAGATTGGCGAAGGTGAGGTGAAACGTACTCGTCGCCTCGAGCGCAAAGCAGGCCTGCGAAGGCAGGCGCTTGAGCCAGGTGCGCAGATCACGCGTTGTGTTGGACAGTTCGAGACTCAGACCCTCGCCATCGATCTGCACCGAGGCCTTGGCGACATCGACACCGAAGTCGAGCTCACGTGCGGGCATTGCCATGCATCACTCCCATTGGCTAGTGTGAAGTAGCTTGCTGGGGGATCACCGGGGCGCAGGCTTGCGGGAATTGTCGGTGGTGGCCGATAGATTCCTTATTGGCGCTCTAGGTGATGAGGTGGGACGACATCTCCCACAGTCTGTACTGCTTGCAGTCAGAAGCGGCCATAGTCCCTCCACCCCCGGCAGGCCCTTTTAGACCTGCCGCGGGCGAACATACAAGCGGGCCATGCCCGCGACTGTCGGGGGCATGGCCCCCCCTACCGGAGGCGCAGGCATTGCAAATTCTCTGTGGGAGCGGGCCATGCCCGCGACAGCAGCAGGGACGCCATGCCCGCCGTAAATACTCCCGGGCGAGATCTGCCCCGCGTACCGCGCCACGGCCCTTTTGTGGTGCAATGCCCCCCTGACATCGGAGGATCTTTGGATGAGTTTCGCGGACCGTGACGGACAGATCTGGTTGGACGGGCAGATGGTGCCCTGGCGTGATGCCAAGACCCACGTACTCACTCATACCCTCCACTACGGCCTCGGCGTATTCGAGGGCGTGCGCGCCTACCACACCGAATCGCTTGGCACCTGCATCTTCCGGCTCCAGGCCCACACCGACCGCCTCTTCCGCTCGGCACACATCATGCGGATGAAAATGCCCTACGAGCGCGAGGCCATCAACGCCGCGCACTGCGCGGTGGTCCGCGACAACAACCTGAAGGAAGCCTACCTCCGCCCGCTCGCATTCCTGGGCTCCGAGGCCATGGGCCTGCGCGCCGAAGGCCTCGCCACGCACGTCGCGGTGGCGGCCTGGGAGTGGCCCTCGTACATGGATCCGGAAGCACGCGAGCGCGGCATCAAGGTGCGCTGCTCCTCCTACACGCGCCACCACGTGAACGTGACCATGTGCAAGGCGAAGGCCGTGGGCGCGTACACCAACTCCATGCTGGCGCTGCGCGAGGCCATCGACAGCGGCTGCGAGGAAGCACTCCTGCTGGACCCCGAGGGCTACGTGGCCGAGGGCAGCGGCGAGAACTTCTTCCTCATCCGCAACGGCAAGCTCTACACGCCGGAACTCACCTCCTGCCTCGAAGGCATCACGCGCGACACCATCATGACCCTGGCCCGCGAGGCAGGAATCGAGGTGGCCGAGCGCCGCATCACGCGCGACGAGGTCTACATCGCAGACGAGGCCTTCTTCACCGGAACGGCGGCTGAAGTGGTGCCCATCCGCGAGCTCGATGGCCGGCAGATCGGCAGCGGCCGTCGCGGGCCGATCACCGAGATGTTGCAGACGGGGTACTTCGACCTGGTGCGCGGGCGCAGCGCCCAGCACGCTGACTGGCTGACGCCTGTCGCGGGCTGAGTCGAGGGCCGTGGGCACCGCGCCTGGTGGGTGGTGCTGCGATGAGACCGCTTGTCGCGGGCATGGCCCGCTCCCACATCGTTTCGGTCGCGGGCATGGCCCGCTCCCACGGGGTGTGCGGGCGAGG
>CAIXOY010000629.1 GCA_903921135.1 uncultured Gammaproteobacteria bacterium | reverse complement strand
TGCTGTCAGCAGTGCAGGGCGGCGCGAATTTCATCCTGCACTCGGCGGGATTCCTGGATGGGCTGCTCTCGGTCAACCTGCAGAAATTCGTGCTGGACGCGGATTTTTGTGGTGCCCTGCACAGCTACCTCGCCGGTGTGCAAGTCGACGACAACCAGCTCGCGGTGGAGGCTTTCGCCGAGGTGGGCCCCGGCAACCATTTCCTCGGGTGCAGCCACACGCTCGCCAACTACACCACCGCCTTCTTCGATTCTCAGACGAACGACAACGAAGCCTTCGAGACCTGGTCCGAAGCAGGGGGTCTTGATGCCGCGGCGCGTGCCACGTTGCGGGTGGAGAAGACGCTTGCAGCTTACGAGGCGCCGCCGCTCGATGCCGCCGTTGATGAGGAGTTGCGCGCGTTCATCGCACAGAGAAAGGCAGCGATGCCGGATCAGTGGTACTGACCCGACACCAGTCCATGGATGGTGGCAAGGCCGATCCGCCCGTGTTCCTGCGCCTCAGTTCCCTCAGCGAGCGTAGTGTTTCTCGAAATGACGCCGCATGGCGGTCACCCCTTCCTTGAACATCCTGCCGCGGCCAAAGCCGATGCGGAAATGATCCTGCGGAACGTCCGTCAGTTCGGATGCGTAGATCGAGGATGGCAACAGCAGAACGCCGCTCTCCTCGATCAGCTTCCGGCAGAACTCCTCGCCGCCCTCCGGTGCGGTGCAACGCGGAAAGGCCACGCAACCACCTTGTGGGCGTTGCCAGTCGACCACGCCGGGGAAGTCCGCGAACAACTGCTCCAGCAGCATCACGTTTTCACGCAAAAGAGCGTGATTGCGCGCGAGGATACCGCCGCGCGCCTTCAGTGCGACAAGCGTCAGAAGCTCCGATGGGGCGGAGTTGCAGATCGACAGATAGTGTTTGTAGCGTTCGACCTTTTGCAGCAGCGATGTGTCCTGCGAGGCGATCCAGCCGATGCGCAAGCCCGGCAAGCCATAGGCCTTCGAGATCACATTGAGCGATACGCCCCGCTCGTAGACATCGGCGATTTGCGGCATCTGGTCTGCGGGCTCGAGTTCCACACCACGATAGACCTCATCGCACAGGATGTAGATGCCGTGGTGACGGCACAACGCGATCACCGCATCCAGATCTTCCCGCGTCATCAGCATGCCGGTGGGGTTGTGCGGGAAGTTCAGTGACAGCAATTTCGTGTTCGGCCGGATTGCCGCCCTGACATCCTCCGGATCCAGCCGCCAGCCGCCGCGGGCCTGCTTTCCCGGCCCCATGAGCGGTGCCGTGCGTCGCAGCGGGATGCCCGTTACCTCGCACACCGACAACGGAACGGTCTCTGCGCTCTGGTAGTTCGGCGTGGGGACCAGCACATGATCGCCGGCCTGGAGCAGCACCTTGGCCACCGCATACAGCCCTTCACCCGCACCCGCGAGACACAGGATGTTTTCGAGCGTCATGGCCTCATAAGTGCGCGCAATTTCAGCCCGGAGTTCGCGTGATCCCCAGGTTTCGGTGTAACCCAGCCAGAGCGTGTCCAGCGCGTTGCGATCTTCGGGCGTCGCCAGCGCCAGAAGATCAGCTACCGTCATGCTTTCGATGTCCGACGCCGTCATGTGGTACGGCGCGGTGAACTCCCATCCTGCAAGGAAGACCTCGAGGGCAAAGTCACGCATGGGTCCGAGGCTCTCCGGGGCAGCCACTCAGTACGTGCCCATGAAATCTTTCTTGCCGATATCCACGCCCACATGCCGGAGCACGTTGTAGGCAGTGGTCACGTGAAAGAAAAACTGTGGCAGACCATAGCTCAGCAAGTAGGCTCGGCCCATCAGCTTTTTTTCCTTCGGTGTACCGGGGCGCAGCACGATCTCGAGTGCGTCACTGCCGTCGAATTGTGCCGCCGTCAGGGTGTCGAGAAACGCCACGGTCGTGGCTATGCGCTCTTTCAACTCTGCAAAATTCTGTTCGTTGTCGACGTAGCTGCGCACCTCGATACCCGCCAGGCGCGCGCTCACGCTGTTGGCGAAATCGCAGGCTATCTGGACTTGCCGCACCAGCGGCAACATGTCGATGGCAAGACGGGCCTGCAGTAACACCTCCGGCTTCACGTTCCGCCCCTCGGCGTGGGCCTCGCCCTTGGACAGGACGCCACTCAGGGCAAGGAGCATCTGCCTGAACACGGGCACGCTCGACAGATAAAGATCATGTGACATGGGTTTTCCTTGGTTGCTCATCCGGACATCGGGTATCTCGGGCGTCACTCTGGCGTGAATTGCTGCGTGAATCCACCCGGATCCGGTAAATGGTTCCC
The DNA here is from genome assembly GCA_903921135.1 of uncultured Gammaproteobacteria bacterium. Taxonomy (GTDB): domain Bacteria; phylum Pseudomonadota; class Gammaproteobacteria; order Pseudomonadales; family UBA5518; genus UBA5518. The sequence goes on along the minus strand of CAIXOY010000629.1, from coordinate 1,648 downwards.
GGTGAGTACGATCTCACCGATGCCGTCAGTGGCCTTGCGACCTTCCGTCCGGCGCCCCTCCTTGGGGGGATTTGCCCACACGCTCGAACTCGCGGATCCGTGCGGTCAGCTCCTCCGCCAGATCGTTCGGCATCGGAAAGGTCAGCGCGTACTGCGCGATTTTCCATTCCCCATCTTCGTCGCGCACCAGCACGCCGGTGCCGCGGCTCGTGCCGTAGTTTTCGCTGTCGAGCAATTCGTCGAACCATGCGATGCAGGCGCAGGGCAGGCCTGCGAGCGTGATGTGACGCTCCCGCGGGCGATATACCCAGCCGGTACCGCGCGCGAACAAGGGAAGCGCGTAGCTGCGGAATTGCTCCACGTTCCAGCGCTCGGCGGCGTCGGTGCCGATGAACACCGCATCCGGCGCGAACAGCGCGAAATAGCGCTCGCCGTCAGCCGCGGCCGCCGCGGCGTGCAGCGCATCGAGCGTATGCCCGATCGCCTCCTCCGGCGTGCCGGTGTCTGCACCTCGGGCGAGGGGTGCGAGCAGGATCAGGCTGGCGAGCAAGGCGAGTAGATTGCGCATGGCGGGACCTCCGGGGCTGGCGACAGGACTCTAACAGCCAACAGGCGTTGCGGCGGTACCGTGACGAGGGGAGAGCTGTCTGGCGCCGCGTGCGAGAGTACGATGGAGCCGACACCGCAGGAGATCCCTCGTGCCCCTACACACGCGTTTGCGCACTCTCTTGCTCCCGCTCCTGTGCTGCATGGCGCTGTCCGTGCAGAGCGCCGATGCGCCACCGCCCAATATGGTCGTGCTCGTCCTGGACGATATGCGCTTCGATGATTTCGGCGCCGCCGGCAACCGCACGGTCGAGACGCCCAACATCGACCGGCTCGCGGCGGAGGGCGCGCGTTTCACGCAGGCCTTCGCCACCACGCCGCTGTGCTCGCCCGCCCGCGCGAGCCTGCTCACGGGCCGTTACGCGCGCCACAACGGCATCATCGACAACACCCTGCGCCCCAGCCACGATCTGCCGATTTTCCCGCTCAAGCTGCAGCAGGCGGGTTACCGCACGGGCTTCTTCGGCAAGTGGCACATGGGCAACGATGATCTCCCGCGTCGTGGTTTCGATCGCTGGGTGGGCATGGCGGGGCAGGGCGAGGCGGTGGATCCCTCGTTCAACATCGACGGGAAGCGTTCACGCCACGAAGGCTATGTCACGGATCTGCTGACCGACGAGGCGCTGCGCTTCGTCGCTGAGCCCGATGCACGCCCTTTCCTGGTCTACCTCGCGCACAAGGCCATGCACCCGAACGTGGTGCAGCTGAACGACGGTAGCAGCGCAGTGGTGCAGGGGCAGCCGGGGGGCTTCGTGCCGGCACCCAGGCACCAGGGGCGCTACGCCGGTCGCACATTTCCCCGCCGGGCGAACAGCGGTGTTGCGCCGGCAGACAAACCCGCGCTGATGCGCAGCATCGAGGGCCTGCCGCCGCTTGGCCCCGGCACCGTGACCAGCGACGCAGAGATCGCAGGCCGCCTCGAAATGTTGCTCGCCGTCGACGAGAGCCTCGGTCGCATCCGTGAGGCACTCGCGCGCGCAGGCAAGCTCGATGACACCGTGATCGTACTGACCAGCGATCACGGCTATTTCTACGGCGAGCA